>NZ_JBSICH010000014.1:0-280960 GCF_053613315.1 Streptomyces sp. JK94
CAGGTCGGGGTATCAACATATCTGGCGTTGACTTTTGGCACGCTGTTGAGTTCTCAAGGAACGGACGCTTCCTTTGTACTCACCCGAGAGACTCTCTCAGGCTTTCCTCCGGGCGCTTCCCTTCGGTGTTTCCAACACTACCAGGCTTTCCCGGTGCTTTTGACCACCGTCCTGCGGGCATGCAGAAGGCGATCCGGCCCGGCGATAGGATCTGATGGGTTGGGTACTGCCGGGGCGAGAACGCCTTACTTCGCATCGCTCAACCTCAAGCAGGAAGAACGACTGTACACGGAGCCGTGGAACGGGTGCAAATCCGTGAGGACTGTGGTCTAGACCTCTAATCGGAACACTCATGCGGAACCGGTACTTCCCATGACATACGCTGCTGCACAGTGCGCCGTCCGGGACAGGCAGTGACGGCCCGTACACATCTCCGCCCCTGGGAGGCTTCCCATGACCACCGTCTCGTCCCCGCTCGTAGGACGTGCCATCGGACTGGCCGCAGTGCCCGATCCCGTCTTCTCCGGGGCCATGGTCGGCCCGGGTACCGCCATCGACCCCGTACGGGAGCCCTCCGAGGCGGTCGCCCCCGTGGACGGGGTCATCGTCTCCCTGCACCCGCACGCCTTCGTCGTCGTCGACGACAACGGGCACGGTGTGCTGACCCACCTCGGCATCGACACCGTGCAGCTCAACGGCGAGGGCTTCGAGCTGCTGGTGAACAAGGGCGACACCGTCGTGCGCGGGCAGGGCGTGGTGCGCTGGGACCCGGCCGCCGTCGAGGCCTCCGGCAAGTCGCCGATCTGTCCGGTCGTCGCCCTGGAGGCGACGGCCGAAGCTCTCGCCGAGCTTCGCGAGGACGGCGAAGTGAAGGCGGGCGAGACCCTCTTCCTCTGGAAGTGACGGCAGGGCCGTCGTGAACGGCCGGCAGGACAACCACCGCGGCGGCGGGACCCGCCGCATTATCGGGACGGGTGAGATGGAGACAACGCTGCGAGGCGTCGGCGTGAGCCACGGGGTGGCGATCGGCGAGGTTCGGCACATGGGCACGGCGGTGCTCGAACCGCCGGCCAAGCAGATTCCGGCCGAGGACGCGGAGCGCGAGCAGGGGCGCGCCCGCAAGGCCGTGGAGGCGGTGGCGGCCGACCTGATGGCGCGCGGCAACCTGGCGGGGGGTGAGGCCCAGGCGGTGCTCGAGGCGCAGGCCATGATGGCCCAGGACCCCGAGCTGATGGCCGACGTGGAACGGCGGGTCGCCGTCGGCAGCACGGCCGAGCGTGCCGTGTACGACGCCTTCGCCGCCTATCGCGCCCTGCTGGCCGGTGCCGGCGAGTACCTGGCCGGCCGTGTGGCCGATCTCGACGACGTGCGGAATCGTATCGTCGCCCGGCTGCTCGGGGTGCCGATGCCCGGCGTACCGGACAGCGACGAGCCGTACGTTCTCATCGCGCGGGACCTGGCACCCGCGGACACGGCGCTGCTGGACCCGACGCTGGTCCTCGGTTTCGTCACCGAGGAGGGCGGACCGACCAGTCACAGCGCCATCCTCGCGCGGGCGCTCGGAGTGCCGGCCGTGGTGGCGCTCCCCGGTGCCGGAGAACTGCCCGAGGGCACGGTCGTCGCCGTGGACGGGAGTACCGGCGAGGTCTTCGTGAGTCCGAGCGAGGAGAAGAAGGGCCGGCTGGCGGCGGAGGCGGCCGAGCGCAAGGCGGCGCTGGCCGCCTCGACGGGGCCGGGCGCGACCTCGGACGGCCACAAGGTGCCGCTGCTCGCGAACATCGGTGGCCCCGCGGACGTGCCGGCGGCGGTCGAGGCCGGAGCCGAAGGCGTCGGTCTCTTCCGTACCGAGTTCCTCTTCCTCGACGACAGCGAGAACGCGCCTTCGGAGGAGACACAGGTCGCCGCGTACCGGCAGGTACTGGAAGCGTTCCCCGAGAGCCGGGTCGTCGTGCGCGTGCTGGACGCCGGGGCGGACAAGCCCCTGGACTTCCTGACCCCGGGCGACGAGCCGAACCCGGCGCTGGGCGTGCGCGGGCTGCGGACGCTGCTCGACCACCCCGACGTGTTGCGGACGCAGCTGACCGCGCTGGCGAAGGCCGCGGAAGGCCTGCCCGTCTACCTAGAGGTCATGGCCCCGATGGTGGCGGACCGCGCCGACGCCAAGGCGTTCGCGGACGCGTGCCGCGAGGCCGGGCTGCGTGCCAAGTTCGGCGCCATGGTGGAGATCCCTTCGGCAGCCCTGCGGGCACGCTCGGTGCTGCAGGAGGTCGAGTTCCTGTCGCTGGGAACGAACGACCTCGCGCAGTACACCTTCGCGGCCGACCGGCAGGTGGGCGCCGTCTCCCGGTTGCAGGACCCGTGGCAGCCGGCGCTGCTCGACCTGGTCGCGCTGTCCGCCGAAGCGGCGAAGGCCGAGGGCAAGAGCTGCGGTGTCTGCGGTGAGGCCGCGTCCGATCCGCTGCTGGCGTGTGTGCTGACCGGTCTGGGGGTCACCTCCCTCTCCATGGGTGCGGCGTCACTGCCGTACGTGCGGGCGACGCTGGCGAAGTTCACGCTGGCGCAGTGCGAGCGTGCCGCGGCGGCCGCGCGGGCGTCGGACAGCGCCGAGGAGGCGCGGAACGCCGCTCAGGCGGTGCTCTCCGGCGAGTAGACGCCGGAGGGGCTGCCGCTGCGACTGGGTGCGGGGCGTTCCACCTTCGGGTGGGGCGCCCCGCAGGCGTTCAGTGGTGGTGCCCCGGTGGCAGGTGGTCGTCTCCGAGGTCCGGCGGTGCGCAGTAGTCGACGTTGGATTCCGGGGAGATGAGGTCGCCCGACTCCGCGTCGGTGCAGTAGGCGTCGAAGACCTCCCCCGCGGTGAGGGGTTCGAGGCCGTACCCCCTCAGGCGCCAGCCGTGGATGCGGTCGGGGCCGTTCGGGGGGCTGGTGCGCATGACCAGTCCGCCGGGGCTGTGCGTGGCGAGGCCGAGGGCGAGGACGCTGGTGAACTCCAGGGCCTCGGCCTCGTCGAGGTGCGGGGTGCCGTCGAGGTCCTCGTCGGCGTGGAGGACGGAGACGACGGTTTCCGGGGAGCCCGAGACGCTGCAGACCAGGTGCCGGTTGCCCGGTGGGGCCGTCTCGAGGATGCGGCCAAGGAGGCGTGAGGCCCGGACGAAGGCGGCCCGGCCGAGGTCTTCGCCGCAGGTGGCACAGCTGCCGAGGCGGGCGAGCAGGGTGGAGGCGTACTCCCAGGTGGCCTGGCGGACGGCTTCGTCCACGAGGGCCGGAAGGAGGTCGGCGAGGGACTGACCCTCGTACGGGACGGTGGGGCCGCCAGCGGCGAGTTCGGCGGTGAAGCGGCTCCGGCTGGTGGGGGCGTCGGGGTCGAGGCCGGCCGCCGCGCAGAAGTCCGCGTACTCCTCCGGGTCGAAGAGGGCGACCGTGGTGTGGGTGCCCTCGGACGCGCGTGCCCTCAGCAGGGCTTCCACCTGCCGCAGGTAGGTGGCGTGGTCGTCGAAGGTGAAGCTGCGGTAGCGCCGCATGGCGCGGAAGTCGTGCTCGTCGGTGAGCAGTCCGATGGTGCCGGCGATCTCCCGCCGCAGGACGCGTCGCGTGGTCCGGTCGGTGTGCGCCATGATTCCCCCTGTGCGCCGTCGATCAATACTCACTCACAGTAATCGGCGGCACTGACAACGGCGCCGGGGCGGGGCGCGGAGCCGGTCGCCGTGGGGGGCGGCCGGCTCCTCGAAGGCCTGGTCAGTGGCGTTTGCGGGCGAGTTCCTCGTAGAAGTGGAGCAGGTCGAGGTTGTCGATCGAGCCGGGATTGACGGCCTTGTCGAGCGGGGTGCCCTGGAGGAGTCGTTTGACGGGGACCTCGATGCGCTTGCCGGTCAGGGTGTGCGGGACTCCGGGGACTTCGATGACCTCGTCGGGTACGTGGCGCGGGGAGAGCTGTTCGCGGATGGTCTGCTTGATGCGCTTCAGCAGGGCGTCGTCGAGGACGGCTCCGTGGACGAGGTGCACGAAGAGGGGCATCCAGTAGCCGCCGTCGGGCTGTTCGACGCCGATGACGAGCGATTCCTTGATCTCGGGCAGGCGCTCCACGGCCTCGTAGATGTCGGCCGAGCCCATGCGGACGCCCTGCCGGTTGAGGGTGGAGTCGGAGCGGCCGTGGATGACGACGGACCCGCGGGAGGTGAGGGTGGTCCAGTCGCCGTGCCGCCAGACGCCGGGGTAGGTGTCGAAGTAGCTGTCGTGGTAGCGGCTGCCGTCGGGGTCGTTCCAGAAGCGGAGCGGCATCGAGGGCATGGGGTTGGTGACCACCAGTTCGCCGACCTCGTCGGTCAGGGGGGCGCCGCCCGGGTCCCAGGACTGCAGGTCGGTGCCCAGGCCGGGGGCCTGGAGCTCGCCGATGTACACGGGGAGGGTGGGGACGGCGCCCGCGAAGCAGGAGCACACGTCGGTGCCGCCGCTGACCGAGGCGATCCAGAGGTCGGCCCCGCTCTGCGCGAACTCCTCGTGCAGCCAGCGGAAGCCGTCGGGCGGCAGCGGCGAGCCGGTGGTGGCGACGCACGTGATCCTGGAGAGGTCGTGGTCGCGGGCGGGGTGCACGCCGGCCTTGCGGCAGGCCATGACGTAGGCGGCGGACGTGCCGAAGAGCGTCGCCCCGGTGCGTTCGGCGATGCGCCACTGGGCGCCCGTGTCGGGGTGGCCGGGGCTGCCGTCGTAGAGGACGACCGTGGTGCCGGTGAGCAGGCCGGAGACGAGGAAGTTCCACATCATCCAGCCGGTCGAGGTGTACCAGAAGAACCGGTCCTCGGGTCCGAGGTCGCTGTGCAGGCCGAGTTGCTTGAGGTGTTCGACCAGGATGCCGCCCTGGGACTGGACGATGGCCTTGGGGAGGCCGGTGGTGCCGGAGGAGTAGAGCACCCACAGAGGGTGGTCGAACGGCACCTGCTCGAAGACGGGGTCCGTGTCCGCGGCCGTCAGGGCCTCCCACTCGAGCGCGCCTTCCGGGGCCCTGCCGCCCAGGAGCGGGATGTGGACCACGGCGCGCAGGGTGGGCAGTTCGCGGCGGAGTTCGGCGACGGTGTCGCGGCGGTCGTGTTCCTTGCCGCCGTAGCGGTAGCCGTCGACGGTGAACAGGACGACGGGTTCGACCTGCTGGAAACGGTCGAGGACGCTTCGGGCGCCGAAGTCGGGTGCGCAGGAGGTCCAGACGCCGCCCACCGCGGCGGTGGCGAGGAGGGCGACGACGGCCTGCGGGATGTTCGGGAGGTAGCCGCTGACGCGGTCGCCCGGGCGTACGCCGAGGGCGCGCAGTTCGGCGGCGAGCGAACCGACCTGGCGGCGCAGCTCGGCCCAGGAGACCGGCCTCGGGTCGTGGGTCTCGTCGACGTACAGGAGTGCCGGCTGGTCCGCGCGGGTGGCCGCCGCGCGCAGGGCGTGTTCGGCGTAGTTGAGCGTGGCGCCGGGGAACCACCGGGCGCCCGGCATGGAGCGGTCGCCCAGCACGCGTGCGTAGGGGGTCGAGAAGCGTACGTCGAACCATTCCGTGACGGCTTTCCAGAAAGTGTCCAGTTCGTCGACGGACCAGCGGTGCAGGGCGGCGTAGCCGCCTTCGGCGGGGGCGCCGTGGTGTTCGGCGGCCCAGCTCTGGAAGCGGGTGATCCGGGCCCGGGCGATGCGCTGCGGATCTGGCTGCCAGAGCGGCTGAGGGTTCACGGTCGTCATGGGGCGGCTCCCGGACTGTGCGCGTCGTGTGCGTCCTCCGCGCACGGGCTGGGGTTGTGCGCGTGACGCGGCTGACACGGACGATGCCATGTGATCGACTTCCGCACCAGGGCGCGCCCCGCATGGCCGGTGTCATGAAGATGTGGTGCGGTCACGGGTGAACGGCAGTTGAACGACACCCGCGCGGACGGCCGTCGATGGCAGGGTGAGCAGCATGGACGGTCGTGACCTGGTGCGTTCGATGAAAGTGGTCGCTTCTGCGGGGGCGGCGCAGGGGTTGCGGACCGTACGGGCGGCGTGGCGCAGGCGTCGAGCCGACGCGGTGGGGCTGCCGCCGCGGGGTGCGGAGCGTGCCCGGGTGCCGGGCTCGATGCGGGAGGTGGAGCCCGGGCCCGGCGGCGGGGTCGTCCGGTTCAGCCGCTCGGAGCTGAGCATCCGCGTCGCCGTGAACGGTTCCGTGTTCTGGGGCTGGGACGGAGCCGGGCCGGAGCCGTCGTACGCGGTGCCGGGCCCCTGTCCGGAGCCGGATCCGCGGGCCGTGCTGGAGCCGGACAAGGACGGCGGGTGGCGGGTGGTGGCCGAGCGGGCGACGGTGATCGTGTCCCGGCTCGGCGCGATCGAGATCCGTACGCCCGGGGGCGTCGTCCTGCGCCGTGAGCTGCCGCCGCGCTGGTGGGAACCGGTCGGCGGTGGTCCGGCCCGTTGGACGCAGCGGTCGGAGGTGGCGGCGGACGCGCGGTTCTTCGGGCTCGGTGCGCGGGCTGCGGGGCCTCGGCTGCGGGACGGCACGTACCGGCTGTGGAACGCCGGTCCCGGCCGGCCTTCCGCGCGCGGTGGGGCCACGTCGTCCCTCACGATGCCGGTGCAGTTGGTGGTGGCCGACGCGGGGACGCATCTGGTGTTCCACGACAGCGCGTGGGACGGCACGGTGAGGGTGCGGGAGGGCCAGGAGGGGGCGGGGTCCGGGCACGACCGGCCCGGGCAGAGTGTGCTGCGTATGGACGGTGGTCCGCTGCGGTGCTGGGTGTCGGTGGGCACCCCCGCGCGCGTGCTGCTGGCCTGGGCGTCGCTGACCGGGGCGCCCGCGCTGCCTCCGGCGTGGGCGCTCGGTCACCATCACGCGCTGTCGGGGTCGGGGGACGAGCAGGAGGTGCGGCGCGCCGTCGCCGGTCACCAGGAGCGTGATCTGCCGCTCGACGCCGTGCACCTGGGTGTCGGCCATCTCGACGCCCATGAGGTGTTCACCATCGACGAGGAGCGGTATCCGAAGCTGCCCGTCCTCGCCGAGGAGCTGCGCCGGGACGGGATCCGTCTGGTGTCGGCCGTCGCCTCGTCGGTCCCGGCCGTGCCCGGCGGTGCCGTGTACGAGAGCGGGACGGGCGAGGACGTTTTCGTGCGGGACGCCTCCGGAGCCGTCGTGCGGAGCGCGGCACCGCACGGTGACGTGGTCTTTCCGGACTTCACTCATCCGCGCACGCGTACGTGGTGGGGCGGGCTCTACGAAGAGCGGCTGGGGCGGGGGTTCGCCGGGTTCTGGCACGACCTGGACGAGCCCACCTCGTTGGCCGCGTTCGGGGAGTCGGCCCTGCCGCGGTCGGCCCGGCACTCGATGGAGGGCCGGGGCGGTGACCACAGGGAGGCCCACAACGTGCACGCGCTGTGCATGGCCCGGGCCGGGTACGAGGGGTTGCGGGCGCTGGCTCCCGGGGAGCGCCCGTTCGTCCTCTCGCGTTCCGGGTGGGCGGGCATGCAGCGGTACGGCGGCGCGTGGTCCGGGGCGGTGGCCACGGGGTGGCCGGGGCTGCGGGCCTCGCTGGCGCTGGTGATGGGGTTCGGGTTGTGCGGGGTGCCGTACTCGGGGACGTATGTGGGCGGGGCCGGCGGGAGCGCGTCGCCGGAGCTGTATCTACGGTGGTTGCAGCTGGCCGCCCACCTGCCGCTGTTCCGCACGTACGGGGGGCCGCGGGCGGCCGGCGGGGCGCCGTGGGAGTTCGGTGACGAGGTGCTGGAGCACGCGCGCGTGGCGTTCGCCGAGCGGCGGCGGCTGCTGCCGTACTTCGTGACGCTGGCGCACCTGGCCCGGCGAACGGGCGCGCCGTACGTGCGTCCGCTGTGGTGGTCGTCGCCGGAGGAGCGGGCGTTGCGGGACTGCGAGGACGCCTTCCTGCTGGGCGACCGCCTGCTGGTGGCTCCGGTGCTGGACCCGGGGGCGGACCGGCGGGCGGTGCGGTTGCCGCGGGGGCGGTGGTACGACGTGGTCACGGAGCGGGCGTACGAGGGGCCCGCGCAGGTTCTCGCCGACGCTCCGCCGGAGCGGATTCCGGTGTTCGCGCGCGCGGGAGCGGTGATTCCGGTGCGGGGCGAGGACGGCCGGCCGGCACTGGAGGCGTGGGCGCCCGCGCGGGGGCGGGTCGGTGGCGGGCTGGTCGTGCCGGACGGGGGCGACGGCTGGGCGGAACCGGAGATCGAGCGGTACGTCTCGCGCTGGGAGGGACGGCGGGTGGTCGTGGAGCGGGAGGACGAGGGCGGGGTGGCCGAGCCGTCCTGCCCGGTGCGTGTCCGCGGGCTCGCCGGGGGCGCGGTTCAGACGTAGCGGCCCTCGAACCAGGCCCGCACGGCGTGGGTGTGGAGCGGGAAGGCGAGTTCCTCCGCTCGGCGCAGCAGGTGCCATCCCTGCGTCTCGTTCGTGGTGGTGGAGGCCGGGAGCCCGGCGGCCGGGCGCTCGGGGAGGAGCCCGAAGAGCAGCAGGTGGCCGTCGGGCGAGCTCATGGCGTCGGCGAGACGCACGTCGCGGCTCGGCACGTCGATGCCCGTCTCCTCCCTCAGCTCTCGGACGACGGCCTGCCGCCACTCCTCCCGGTCGTCGAGGTAGCCACCGGGCAGTGCGACGCCCCCGCGTGCGGGGGTGACGGTTCGGGTGATGACGACCAGGGCGGTGCCCTGGGTGTCGTACACGGGCTGGAGGGCGACCGCGACCGGCAGGGGGTTGCGGTAGGCCCGGGTGCCGCACGCCGGGCAGGTGCGGGGCCAGCCGGAGACGCCGTCCCCGTAGCGCGTTCCGCAGCTCGAACAGTGCGAGCCGGGTGCGGGGCCGGGAACGGGGGCTTGGGTGGTGGGCACGCCGCGGACTGTAGCCGATCGGGGTGGGGGCGTCCTCGCGGACGGCTCAGGGGCGGCCGGTGAGCGACCCGGCGGAGACCGGGAAGTCGAAGTAGGTGTCCGGATGGGGCTCGGGCTTGTACGTGAAGTGCCACCACTCCTCGGGGAGGTTCACCAGGCCGACGTGTTCCAGGGTGTTCTTCAGCAGCAGCCGGTTGGCGCGCTGGGCGCCCTGGACGCGGGGGTCGAGGGTGTGGGAGCGGGTGTCGAAGCAGTCGTAGCCGGTGCCCATGTCGACGGAGTTGTCGGGGAAGCGCTCGTCCCGGGGTGCGTAGCAGGGCACCAGGGGCTGCCCGGGGTGGTACGGCCGGGTCGGCCTCGCCGGGAGCTCGACGATCGTGAGGTCCACCGTGGAGCCGCGGCTGTGGCCGGACCTCTCTGCGATGTATCCGTCCGCGAACAGGCGGCTCTTGTCGACGTCCGGATAGAACTCGGCCTTCATGCCCTGGTCGTCGAGGTCCTCGGCCCAGCGGACGAAGTGGTCGACGGCCCGCTGCGGCCGGTAGCAGTCGTACACCTTGAGGGAGTAGCCCTGGCGCAGCAGATGGGTCTGGGCCCGGTGGAGCGCCTCGGCCGCGGGGCGGGTGAGGATGCACAGGGGCTGCCGGTAGCCGTCGACGCGCGCGCCGACGAAGTTGTGCGGGGTGACGTAGCGCATCTCCTGGACGATCGTCGGGTCGACGCTTCCCAGGGCCACGAAGTCCTTCGGTGCCCTGGGCCCGGACTGCGCGTGGGCGTCGGCGGGTGCGGCCGTGACGACGAGCAGGGCGGCGAGGGCGGTGGCCGGACCGCGGAGCACGGCGGAGAGTCGTGTCATGTCTCCTGCATCTATCAGGTTCGGCCCCCACGGGGAAAGGGGCTCGACCCGCTGGCCGCCGCCGTGCTGGACGTGCCGTGGTCGGCCGGCGGACGGCCCGTGACGCTGTCCTTGGCGACGGTCCTGTGCGCACCGGGCAGCATGCCGGAGCACCGGCGGGCGGCAGCCTGTCCGGCCCCGCTGAAGGGGGCCGCGAAGGCGCTGCGCGGGGCGAGTCGGGTGGTGGGCCGGGCGGGGGTGTCCTGGCACGGGATCCGGCGCGGCTAGGGCCGGGCCACGGCGCCCGCCGGATGAGCGGGAGCCGGGGGCTCCGCGGGCGCCCGCGGGGACGGCGCGTGGGTGACGTACCGCTGCCCCGAGCCGGTCAGGTCGCGACGGCGCGGCGGTCCGCGGTCTGGGTCATGGCGTGCTGGACGACGCCGACGAGGACCTCCTTGACGGACTCCCGGTCACGGGCGTCGCACATCACCAGCGGCACGTCGGTGTCGAGGTCGAGGGCCTGGCGGACGGTCTCGGCCGGGTACCGGGCCGATGCCTCGAAGCAGTTGACGCCGACCAGGAACGGGATGGAGCGCCGTTCGAAGTAGTCGACGGCCGCGAAGCAGTCCTCCAGGCGGCGGGTGTCGGCCAGGACGACGGCGCCGAGCGCGCCCTCGGAGAGCTCGTCCCACATGAACCAGAACCGCTCCTGGCCGGGCGTCCCGAAGAGGTACAGCACCAGGTCCTCGCGCAGTGTGATCCGTCCGAAGTCCATGGCCACCGTGGTGGTGTGCTTGCCCTCCACTCCGCTGACGTCGTCGACGGGCCGTCCGGCCTCGGTGAGGAGTTCCTCGGTGCGCAGCGGCCTGATCTCGCTGACCGCGCCGACGAGGGTGGTCTTGCCGACGCCGAAGCCGCCGGCGACCAGGATCTTGAGCGTGACGGGCTCGACCGGCGGCTTGCCGCGCTGGGAACGCCCGAAGATCATCGACTTCTTCTCCTTAACGTGCCACGTGCCGTGCCGCTTCTCGTGCCGCTTGCCGTGGCGCTCTTCGTTCCGTTTGTCCTGGGGCGCGCCGGGGCGCTCGTCGTGACCGGCGGCCGGTTCACAGTGCCCTCAGCCCGCTGATCACGTCGCGCAGGATGTTCTCGTCCGGCAGTTCGGCCGGGGGCACGGGCCGGTTCACGTGGACGAGTTCGATGTCCACGAGGTCGCCGACCAGGACCCGTACGACGCCGATGGGCAGGTCCAGCTCGGCGGCGAGTTCGGCGACCGACTGCGGGGCGTTCCGGCACAGTTCGACGATGTCCACGTGCTCCGGGGCGAGCGTGACGTCCGCCTCCGGGTCGTCCGCGTGGGGTTCCGTGACGACCACCGCGATCAGGTCGAGGCGGTGCTGGGCCGCGCTGGAGGTGCGGCCCCGCGTCATGGCGTACGGACGGACGACGGGGCCGGCCTCGTCGTCGAACCAGTGGCTTCTTCCCTGACCGTCTGCGCTCATGTCATCCCACTTACCCGCCCGAGGGCAGATCGGTGCGCGGAGCGGTGCCCAGGTGCACGCCGACCCGCTTGACGAGGAGGGTCATCTCGTAGGCGACCTGGCCGACGTCGGAGTCGGCGTCCGACAGGACGGCGAGGCAGCTGCCGTCGCCGGCGGCGGTGACGAACAGGAAGGCGTCGTCGAGTTCGACGACCGTCTGCCGGACGCTGCCCGCCTCGAAGTGGCGGCCCACGCCCTTGGCGAGGCTGTGGAAGCCGGACGCCACGGCGGCCAGGTGCTCGCTGTCCTCCCTGGTCAGGGCCTTGGACGCCCCGGTCGCCAGGCCGTCACCGGACAGCACGACGGCTTTGCGTATGCTCGCGACACGGTCCACCAGGTCGTCGAGGAGCCAGTTGAGCTCCCCGGACCCGGTCGCGCTGTGGTCGGTCGCCTTCGGTGCGGTCATCGACCGTCCCTCTCATTCGTTCCTCGTGGTGCGTGTGGTGCTGTGCCGCCCGGGACGTCGTCACCGGCGGCGTTCTCCTCGCGGCCGCGCCGCCAGCCGCGCTGGAGCGATGCCATGCGGCTGCGTACTTCCTCGGCGTCCCGGTCGGCGGGACCGGGCCGGTCCTCGGCGGGACGCTCGGCGCTCTGCCTGAGCTGAGGTGCCAGGTTGGCCTGCCTCACGCGCCGGGGCAGCGCGCCCGAGCCGGGGTCGGGGGCCCCGGGGGTGCCCGGGACGCCGGGCGCGGGGTCGGCGCGCCGCGTTCGTCCCGGCCCGGGGTCCGACGGCGATCCCGCGCGCGTGGAGGACGTGCCGCGGCGCCGGGCCGGGAGGGAGGGCGGCCCGCCGGGTTCCGTACGCGCGGCGTCACGGCCGTCGGGGCGGTCCGCCGCACGACGCTGGGCGCGGTCCGCCTCGCGGACGTCGGGGCGGCCGTCGGCCCGGTCGGTGTCACGGCCGCTGGAACGGTCGTCGGGGCCGTCGGTGTGTCCTTCGGTGGGTGCTTCGGTGCGGTCCTCCTGACGACGGCGCACCGGCAGTGCGGGCGGCTCCGGGCGTGCCCGCGGTGACGTCGGGTCTGTCGTCCGGTCGGCGTCTGCCGGGGGCCCCTCGTCCGCGCCGTCCCGGCCGGCCCGCTCGGGGACCGGGCGGCCGTGCGAACTGACCAGCTTGGGAGTCCGGCGGCGGGGCAGCGCGACCGGCGGGCCGGCCCGGCCCTGGTCCGGAGGCGGTGCACTGTCGCGGCCGGGGTCGCGACGTCGCCGTTCGGTTCGACGGACCGCCTGGTCGTCGTCCGCCGCGGCGAGGGAGCGCCGGGGGCCGAACAGGCCGTCCCCTTCGCTGTCCCGATCGCCGAGCGCGCCCGGCAGATCGTCGAGGGCGTCCAGGTCGACGGGTCCCTCCAGACCGACCGGCGCTTCCAGTTCCACCGGTCCGTCCAGCAGCGGGGCCGGCCGGCCGGGCAGCCGCGCGGGCACGTGGGAGAGAGCGGCGCGGCGGCCGTCCTCCCGCTCCTTCCCCTTGACGTGCTGGGGCCGGTCGAGGCGGAAGCCGACGCCGTTGGTGTCCGGGGCGTCGTCCGTGAGCAGCGCGTCGGGCACGAAGACGACCGCGGTGGTGCCGCCGTACGGGGACGGCTGCAGGGAGACCCGGACGTTCTGCCGCTGGGCGAGCCGGCTGACGACGAAGAGTCCGAGCCGGTCGGTGTCGGACAGCTCGAACTGCGGGGTTTCGGCCAGCCGCAGGTTGGCGTCCAGGAGCGCCTCGGCGGCCATCCCGAGGCCGCGGTCGTGGATCTCCAGGGTGAAGCCGTTGGCGACCCGGCCCCCCAGGACCTGCACGGCGGTGTGCGGCGGTGAGAACACCGTGGCGTTCTCCAGTAGTTCCGCCACGAGGTGGGTGAGGTCGGCGACGGCCGGTCCGGTGACGGCGATGCGGGGCAGCCGGCGGACCTCTATGCGCTCGTAGTCCTCGACCTCGGCGACGGCCGCGCGCACCACGTCCATGAGCTGCACGGGTTTGCGCCACTGCCTGGACGGGGCGGCCCCGGAGAGGATGACCAGGCCCTCGGCGTGTCGTCGCATGCGGGTGGTCAGGTGGTCGAGGCGGAACAGGTCGGCGAGTTCCTCGGTGTCGTCGGTGCGGCGCTCCATGGTGTCCAGCAGGGTGAGCTGCTTGTGCAGCAGCACCTGGCTGCGTCGTGCGAGGTTGACGAACACCTCGGAGACGCCGGCCTGGAGTTCGGCCTGCCTGACGGCGGCTTCCACGGCGGCGCGCTGAAGGGTGTTGAGTGCCTGGCCGACCTCGCCGATCTCGTTCCTGTCGTACTCCAGACGCGGCACCTCGGTCTCCACGTCCACCTGTTCGCCGGCCGCGAGGCGGCGCATCACGCTGGGCAGCCGTACGCCGGACGCCTCGTGGGCCTCCAGGCGCAACTGCCCGAGGTCGCGGATGAGGGAGCGTCCGACGCGCACGGACAGGAAGAGGGAGAGGAGCAGGGCGATGAGGCCGAGAGCGCCGGCGACGACCACCTTGGCGATGACGTTCATCGCTACCGGGTTGACGCGGTCCTGGTAGCGGTCGGCGGCGTTGTCGTCGAGAGCGCCGAGCTCGTCGAGCACGCTGCCTGCGGCGGTGTCCCAGCTCTTGGCGGTGACGCCGCGGGGAGTGCCGTCCTCGGCGGAGACGGCCGCCTCCTCTGCGCCCCTCAGGGGGGCGGAGGAGGCGTTCTTCCAGAAGCTCTGGTAGCGCCCGCGGTCGGCGGCCGGCAGCAGGGGGAGAGTGATGTCGTACATCACGGTGCGCTGGGCCACGAGGTCGGAGACGTCCCGCACTTCGCTTCGGGTCAGCCGGCCGGTGACCAGGGCGGAGCCGAGGAGGGCGTCCTCGCGGGAGAGCAGTTCGCGAGCGCGGGAGACGTTGACGAGTGCGCGGTACTGCTTGTCCAGGCCCACGTCGTCGATGACGTGGAGGTTGGCGAGCAGCTCGTGGCAGGGGTCGACCAGGCGGTTGTAGAGGCCGAGCGCCTGCGCGCGGTCGACGGTGCCGTCCTCGACGCTGCGGCGCAGCGAACCGATGCCGTCGAAGGCGTCGAGGACGGTGGTGAGACGCTCCTCCTCGTTCCGGCCCAGCGCTTCCCGTACGTCGGCGTCGGCGGCGTTGCGTCGGATCTCGGCGATGGCCCCGTCGGTGGCGGTGCGGCTGCGCTCCAGGGCGGCGAGCCCGTCGGAGGCGCGCGGGTCGGCGAGGTGGACGAGGGTCTGGCGGCGTTCCTGCTGGAGCACGCGGACGGCGTCCTCGACCGGGTAGCCGATCTCTTCGACGACGGTCGAGACGCTGAACAGCCGACTCGCCTCGCGTCCCGTGAGCACCGTGGCGAAGGCCCAGATCGCGGTCAGGGACACCAGTGGCACGAGAAGCAGCGCCACGATCTTCCGGCGGATCGACTTCCCGCGAAAGCGCATGGCCTCCCCCAGCTCGCCCCCCATCGGCAGAGGGTGCACACGTACGTCAACAAACGGCGCGAGCCTACTACTGACGCGGAGGCGACTCGAAGACCCGTCCGGAGCCCGAACCCCTGCGGCAGCGGCGGATGATGGTCAGTTGTCCGGTCATTGCGGGAGATTGCCTCCCCGATCCGGCGGCGGGTGCGCGGGAGGCGCCTTCCGGTGGCGCGGGGAACTGGCCGAAAGTATTCGACTGCGCGGGATGTCCGGGAATCTTCGGCGGTCGTCGTTCGTCCTTCACTGCGGGAAGGGGAGGCGGAATCGGCCACAGGAGCCGCATCCCTCCCCCGGACGGCGTAAAGCAGCGCAAGCCGGGCAGCCAGAGGGAAGCCGTGTCGTCGGACACGGGCGAGCTGTCTGCTGGCGGTGGGGAGTGACATGTTGATGAGCACGGCGGAGCGGCGCAAGGCGCCCGAGGACGGCGGTGCGCCCGGGTCGGCGGCGCGTTCGGCTCCCGAGGTGGCGGATCACGACACCCCGGCGGCCGGGCGGGACACGCCGGCACCGGCTCGGCCGGAGCAGCCGGAGCGGCGGGCGGCACGGGAGCCGCGGGAGGCGGAGCCGGCCTACCGGCCGTTGTGGACGGAGGAGCCCGCGCAGCGGCGCCGACTGCCGGACCCGGTCCGTACGGCGGCCGTCCGCGCGGTGCTCGTCGTCGCCGTGACGCTGATACTCGCGATGGTGGCCTTCCTCTGCACGCTGGCGGGGTCGTGGCTGGCGTTCCCGATGGTGATCGGCAGCGTGGCGGGCACGGTGGTGGCCACATGGGGTGTGCTGGACGTCTGGGTGACGCGTCAGGTCTGGAATCAGCGGCACGGCGTGGTGTCGACGCCGAGCAGCACCGCGCGGGCCATGCGCCGGGAGCGTCGCCGGGCCAGGCGGCAGGCCCGGTCCGCGGAGCGTGCCCAGGGGCGGATACGCCGGCGCGGCGGCGCGGGGCAGTTGTCGCACTCCTGAGTCGCCGGAGGCCGGCCGGGCCGCGTCCTCACCGGGCGGGCCGGGCGGGCCTCTTGTACATCCGCGTCGCCGTGATCTCGCTGTGCACCGTCTCGCCCTCGCCCGTCGGTGTCGGCTGGGGCAGGCCCGGCCGCAGGTGTTCCTCCACGCTGATGTACTTCAGGCCGGCCCTGAGGTCGGCGTCGTTGCGCAGCCGGATGACCAGTGGGAACTCGGCGAGCGCCGTCGTGTCGAACAGGCCGGTGGTGTACAGGAGCTGTACGCCGAGGGCGTCGGACACGGCCCGCTGGAGCTCCAGCAGGTAGGTGGCGTTGGCGCGGCCGATGGGGTTGTCGAGGAACAGGGTGCCGGCGTGGCGGTGCCGGTCGCGGCCCCGGTCGTTGCTGCGCAGTGCTGCCATCGTGCAGTACAGGGCGATGGCAGCGGTGAGGAGCTGGCCGCCGGAGAAGACGTCGCCCATCTGACCGACGGGCACGCGCTCGGCGCGCAGTACGGCGTCGGGCTTGAGGATCTCGACGGCGACGCCCCTGGGCCGGAGTGCGGCGGCGACGCCGCGCAGCAGCAGGGACATGCCGTCACGGCGCAGGTCGGAGTTCTTCTTCACGGCGGCGCGGGTGGCCTCGTCGACGACCTCGCCGAGCCGCTCGGTGAGGATGGCCTGGTCGGGTTCCTCGAAGCGGATGCGCAGGAACTCCTGCCCGGACCACTCGCCGAGGCCCTCGGGCAGCCGGGAGAGCCGCTGGGCGGAGCGGAGGGTGGCGAGTGCGGACTCGACCAGGCCGCGCAGCCGGTCCACGATCGAGTCGCGGTTGCGCTCCAGCTGCGCCAGCTCGTCGGTCAGCACCCGGAGCCGGGGCGCGAAGGCGTCCGCCCACTTGGCGGCGTGCTCGGGCAGCGCGGAGGCGGGCAGTTCCCGGATCTGCTGGCGGGCGGGGGTGCGGACCTGCTCGTAGCGGGTGGAGTTGGCGTGCCGGACGAGGATGTCGCTCGCCTCGCGTACGGCGGTCTCGGCGGCGGACAGGTCGGCGGCGCAGCCGCGCAGCGAGCGGCGGGCCTCGGTGGCGGACTGCCGGGCCCCCTCCAGACCGCCCGGGAAGGGCTCGGCCTCCTCCCGTTCCTCCTCGGGCGCGTGCTCGCGCAGCAGGTCGCGGAGCATGGCGGCGATCTCGTCGAAGCCGCCGGCCGCGTCCTCGGCGGCGCGGTGCGCGTCGAGGAGTTCGGAGTGGGCCTCGCGGGCCGCGGTCAGTGCCTCGGTGCTGGAGGCCAGTTCGGCGTTCGCCGTGCGCAGCAGGGTCTGGGCGTGCTCGGCGTCGCGCGGGAGGAGTTCCTCGGGGAGTCCGGTGTGGGCGTCGCCGTCCTCGGGCGCGTGCCGTTCGGCCTCGCCGCGCAGCCGGCCGAGCTGCTCGCTGGCGCTCGACATCCGGGTCTCCAGGAGCTGGACCAGCTCCTCCGCGCGGGCGGCGGCGGCCTGCCGGGACGGTCCGTCGGAGCCGTCGGGCGACTCCAGCAGCTGCCCGGCCCGTGTGCGGACCTTGTTGCTGAGCCGGTCCAGCTCCGCGCGTGCCGCGCTCTCGTCGCTCTCCGCACGGGCCTGCTCGGCGCGCAGGTCGGCGCCGACGCCGACCTGCGCGTACAGCTGGGACGCGGCGCGGTAGGCCTCGCGGAGGGCCGGCAGGGAGGCCTTCGGCGCGTCCGTGCCGTTGTCGGCATCCGCCGCCACGTCGTCGGGGGCGCCGGCGATCTCGGAGCGTTCGGCGCGCAGCGCGCGGGCGGTGCGCCGCGCGTCGTCGGCGGCACGCTGGGCGGCCCGGCGGTCCTCGTCGGCGGCGCGGGCCCGTTCCACACAGGCCTGGGCTCGGGCCTCGGCCTCGGCGCCCTCGTCGGCCAGTTCACGGAGCCGGGCCTGCCAGCCGGCGCGCTCGCGCAGCCGGAAGGCCAGTCCGGCCAGGGCGTCGGCGGCACGGCGGGCCTTCTGCGCGGCCTCCTGCCGCTCGTCCCGCATCCTGACCGCCTCGGCGGCGCTCTCGTCGGCCTCGGCCCGTACCGTGCGCGCCTCGGTCAGTTCGGTCTCGGTCTCCTCGGCGAAGGCGCGCGCCTCCTCGGCGGTCCGGGCCAGCTCGGCGAGGCGTCCGGCGGGGCAGCCGGCGCGCCAGGAGCCGAGCCGGGCCGCCAGCTCGCGGTCCTTGGCGAGCCGGGCGGCCAGGGCGCGGATCTCCTCGTCCCGCTCCGTCGCCCGTGCGCGCAGCGTCTGCCGCTCCTCGTCGGCGGCGTGCTCGTCGTGCATGGCGGGGTTGGGCGGGACGAGGAAGACGTCCCCGCTGCCGGAGTCCGGCCCCGGGGTGGGTGCGAGCAGGGCGGCAGCCGTGCCGACGGCGACGGCCGAGCGCGGCAGCAGCGCCGCGTCGCCGAGGACGTCGCGGGCACGGGTGTGCGAGTCGGGGTCGGTGATGATCACGCCGTCGACCAGTTCCGGCCGGGCGGCGAGCACGCGCACGTGGTCGGCGGGGTCGACGGCCTGGGCGAGGTAGCGCCAGCCGGGCAGGGCGGGGATGCCGTGCTCGCCGAGGAACTCGACGGTGGCCAGCACGTCCGGGCCGGGCGGCAGCAGTCCGCCGTCACCGAGTGCGCCGAGGATGCGGGAGTCGTCGGCGGCGGCGGTGCGCAGCTCGAACAGGTGGCGTTCGGCGGAGGAGACGGTGTCGTCGAGCAGTTCGCGCAGTTCGTCGGCGAAGCGGTCGAGTTCCTCGGGGGTGAGCGCCCCCTGTTCCGTGGTCCCGGGCGCGGCGGCCTGGTCACGGTCGGCCTGGCGGGGCTGCGGGATGCCGGGGCGGGTCCCGGCGGCCAGGCCGAGCAGTTCGGCGAGCCGTTCATCGGCCGCCAGCGCCCCGACCGTGCGGCGCTCGGCCTCGTGGGCGCGCTCGGCCGCGGTGGCCGCGTCCGCCGCGCGGGCCGCCGTCAGTTCGGCGCGGCTCTCCGCGGCGGCCGCCTCCCGGGCGTGCTCCGTGGCCCGGCGTGCCGCCTCGCGGGCGGTGTCCCAGGCCGCGACGGTCGTCTTCTCGGCGTCGCTGGCGGCGAGGGCGGCGCGGGCGGGGTCCGCGTCGGGTGCGCTGTCGTCGAGCCAGCCCGCGCGGACCGCCTCGGCGGTCTCCTGCTCGACCTCGGTGAGGCGCTGACGCAGATGGCCGGCCTCGCTGCGGGCGCGCTGCGCCTCGGTGGCGGCGGCGGTGGAGTCCCGGTGGGCGGTGTCGCTGACGCCCTGGAGGGCGGCGGACCGCTCCTCCTCCTCGTTGGCGTGGTCCTCGGCCTTTCCGGCCGCGGCGTGCAGGGCTCGGACCAGGTCGACGGCTGCCCTGGCGCGGGCGGCGAGCGCGGGGGCCGCGTCCCGCTCGGCCTCCTGGATGGCGGCGGACACGCGGGCGACGCGGTCGGCGGCGGCCCGGTGGCGCAGGACGGCTTCGGCGGCCTGCCAGGCGGAGTGCAGGGTGCGCGCGTCGGCGAGTTCCCGCTTCTGCGCGGCGGCCGACTTCTCGGCCGCGCTCAGCGCCAGCGAGGCGTGCCGGTAGGCGAGTTCGGCGGTGATGAGGGCGCTGCGGTCGCGGGCCGACTCGGCGTGGGTGACGGCGTAGGCTGCGGCGGTGACCCGCTGGGCGAGATCCCCGGCCCGGACCCGCTCCCGGGCTCCGCGGGCGGAGAGGCGACGCGCCAGGGTCCTGGTCCGGCGTTCGGCGGCGGTGTGCACGTCCCGCGCGCGGGCGCGGGCTTCGGTGGCCTCGACGATCCGGCCCAGGAGGTCGACGGACCCGGCGGTGAAGTCGCGTTCGGCGATCAGCTCGGCCCGCCGGCCCAGCTTGTTGCCGAATCCGCTGACCAGATCGGCGAGTCCGTCGGTGTCGCGGGTGTCGGTGACGGCGCGCAGCAGCAGGTCCGTGAAGTCGGAGTCCTTCTTGACGGCGAAGAGGCCGGCGGCCTCCCCCTCGTCGGCGTTCATCTCGCGCTGGTAGCGGAAGAGTTCGGGGTCGAGGCCGAGGTCGCCGAGGTGCTCGATCCAGCGGTCGTGGATCTCCTCCCAGTGCACTTCCAGGTGCGGATACGCCTTCCCGGCCTCGGTGATCGCGTCCCGGAAACCCTTCATGGTGCGTCGCCGGCCCTGGGCGCCGGAGACGCCCTCGACGGGCGGGCGTACGGCGGTGGCCTCGGCGACGGGCAGGTTGTCCAGGGTCAGTCCGGGGCCGGGCCGGAACGAGTACCAGGCCTCGGCGAACTTCCGCGGGTCGTTGGAGACCTGGCGCCCCCGCCACTCGCTGGCCTTGCCCACGACGACGCACTCACCGGTCTGCACATGCTGCCACTCCAGTGCCACGTGTCCGCAGTCGTCCGCGAGCAGGAACTTGCGCAGTACGCCGGAGCTGGCGCCGCCCAGCGTGTTGCGGTGGCCCGGCAGCATGACGGAGAAGATCAGCTTGAGCAGGACGGACTTGCCGCCGCCGTTCTCCAGGAACAGCACGCCGGCGGGTGCGGGCCGGCGCGGCGGGCCGTCGGGCTCCTCCTCGAAGAACTCCGCCTGCGTGGGCGCGGGGTCGGGCACGGGCAGGCCCACACCGCGCAGGTCAAGCACGGTGTCGGCGTAGCGCGCACCGGCGGGTCCGATGGAGTAGAGGCGGACCCGGGACAGCTCGTACATGGCGGACTCTCGTAAGTCTTCGGGAAGTCGGGGAGAGGGAAGTCGAGGGGACGAGAAGGATGTCGGGGAGACGGGAAGGAGGCCGGGGCGACGGGAGGGGGCGGTCGGGGTCAGGAAGAGTGGAACGGCAGCCCGGCGTCGGCCACCAGCTCCAGGTCCTCCGTCTCCTCGGCGGGCAGCAGCGTCGCCGTGCCGTCGGTCACCGGGACGACGCCCAGCTCCAGCAGCTCGGCCATGGCGGCACTGCCCGCCATGTCACGCACCTGGAGCTGGTAGCGGGCCGTGGTGCGGTACGTGCCGCCGTTCTCGTCGCCGGTGCGCTGGAGGAAGCCGGACTCGGTGAGGAAGGCGGCGGCCTTGCCGACGATGCCCGTGGTGGAGCCGGGGAGCCTGCGCGCGTCCTTGGTGGCGCCCGTGGAGCTGCGTCTGGCCCAGATCCGCCAGGCGGCCTCCAGGCCCGGGGCGCCGGTGGCCGGGTCGGTGTTCTCGCCCTGCTCCTCGGCCCGCTCCTCGAGCCGGCGGCAGGCCTGGCGGACGAAGGCGTCCACGCCGTTGACCGTGACACGGCCGATGTAGCCGTCGTCGGCGAGGTCCTCCGGGCGCGGGTAGGCCATGGCGGCGACGGCGAGGTGGGCGAGGCCGTGCAGGAAGCGGTCGCCGGAGTCGGTCGCGGCACGCCGCGCGTAGTCGCCCATGCGGACGGCGAACACCGAGTCCTCGGCGGCGGTCACGGCCATCCCCGCGCGCGGGGACACCTCCAGGACGATCAGCCCGAGTCCGGCGGCCACGGCGTCGGCGAGCCGCGCGAAGGGTGGGTCCTCGCGGTAGCGGCGCAGCAGGTCGGCGTACTCCTGGTCGCGGGCGGGCAGCAGCTTGGGCTGGAGGCCGAAGGCGACGAGCCGCGCCGCGTCGGCGGCGTCGGCGGGCGTGACGGCCGCGGTGGCCGGTGCGGCGCCCGCTTCCGGTTCGCTCCGGTCGACGTGCTCGGTCACGGTCGGTACTCCTTGCTGTGCTGGTGCATGTGCTGGTGCATGTGCTGGTGCGCGGGGGTGAGGTCGCGGGCGCCGGTCATGCCGCCTCCGTGCGGTCCGCGGCCATCCCGGCCGCATCCAGCAGCGCGGTGCCCACGATGAGGTCGGCGCCGCCGAACTCGGGGTCGTCCAGTTCGGTGCCGTCGTCCACGGCGAACAGCAGCTTGGGCTCGCCCTGCCGGTAGGCGGTGCCCACCGGCGGGCTGGCCGCGTGGACGGCCAGCAGCGCGACGAGGTACGGCAGGTCGGGGTCCTGGGCGCGGGCGTCGGCCAGCAGTCCGGAGAGCCGGCGCGGCGCGTCGTGCGGCAGGTCGAGCAGCTCCATGGCGGCGGCGAGCTGGCCCTCGCTGAAGCGGCTGTCGTCCGGGGTGGCGATCAGGTCGGGTTCCGGCATCTCGGCGCCGAGGTGCTCCCGCTCCACGGGCGGCGTCAGCAGCAGGTCGACGAGGTCGCCGACCCGGACCGAGACGGGCGTGCGCAGACCGGTGCCCCGCGCGAAGAAGGCGTCCGTGACGCGCAGCGCCCGCTCCAGGGGCAGCGGGAGGGCGGGGGCGAGGAGGTGGCCGTACAGGTCGAGGCCCGAGGTCGTCAGGGGGGTGCCGAAGGCCTGCCGGTCCTGTTCCGCGCGGAAGAGCGGCCCGGCCTCCAGGAGACGGGACTGGAGCTGGGTGTGGCGGCGGATGCAGTCCTTGACGATGTCGACGAGTTCGGCGGCGCGGCGCTTCTGCTCGGGGTCCTCGGACTCGTCGCGGGCCTTGCGGATGTTGGTGAGGATCGCGTTCTCGTGGCGGTACCGGTCGGCGACGTGGTCCAGTGCTTCGGCGATCATGTCGGGGACGGCGGTCAGCCAGTCCACCGCGCGGACGTTGCGCCGGGTGGCGTCCAGGGCCTTGCGGAGGGTCTCCGAGTACTGCACGGTCCGGTACCGGGCCTGCTCGGCGGCGAGCTGGGCGTCGGCGAGGCGGCCACGGCTGATCAGCACCTCCAGCTTGACCTCGGCGGCGATCTGGGCGCTGGTGACGTCGGTGTCGAGGGCGCCGACGAGGACGTTGACCGCCTCGTCCGTGGTGCGCAGGTAGATGGTGCCACCGGGACCGGGGACCTCTTCGAGCAGCTTGAAGTCGTAGTCCCGGCGCACGTAGGTGCCGTCCGGTCCGAAGGTGCCGTACACCGCGCGGAAGCCGCGGTCGACGCTGCCGACGTTGATCAGGTTCTCCAGGACCCAGCGGGCCACCCGCTCGTGCTCGGCGGCGGGCCGTGCCGGGGCCTGGGCGGCGACGCGCGGGGTCAGCCGGGCCACTATCTGGTCGTGGTCGGCGCCGGTGTCGAAGTCCATGGTGAGCGTGACGAGGTCGATGGCGGCGAGGGCGACCTCCGCCATGCCGTACACCGAGTACTCACCGGCGAGGTTCGCCTTGCGCGCGTCGAGGTCGTGCAGCGGGGCCGTGCAGGCGAGCGCACGCAGCCGCCGCGCCAGTCCCTCGTCGGCGGCCGGGCCCGTCGCAGGGCGCGGCCCCGCGCTGAGCTGGGGCGGAACGCTGTCCGTCGGTGCAGGCGAAGTCACGGTGCACAGACTAGGTCCTCGGTCCGACAACGGCCCAAACGGCGCAGATGCTCCCCCGCACGACGGGCACGTGGAACGCCCGCCCCGGCCCGCGGCCCGGCCTGCGGACCCTGGCCCGCCCCCTGATCCGGCCTGCGGCACCCGGCCCCGGCCGCCGCTCCGGTCGGCGGCACGCGCCCCGCCCCGCTCCCTCCGGCGCCGTCGGTCTACCCGTCGTCCCCGACCCGGCGCAGGTAGACCTCGACGACCCGCTTCAGCGAGTTCCGGAGGTAGACGCCGAGCAGTCGCTCCGCCGTCTCCCGCTCGCCGTTCTCCAGCGCCGCGAGGATCTCCGCGTTCCGCGCGATGTACGGCTCGTGCAGGCGCCGCGGGTCGTCCACGACGTGGAAAGCGAGACGCAGTTCGGCGAAGACGCTGCGCATCAGCTCGTCCGTGCGTTCGCTGCCGGCGAGGGCGACCAGTTCCCGGTGGAAGTGGATGTTGGCCGTACCCACACCTTTCCAGTCACCTTCGCGGGCCGACCGACGCCCCTCCTCGACCGCCTCGGCGAGCGCGTCCAGGGCGTACGGCGGCTCGCCGAGGCTCCGGACGACGGCGCACTCGACGAGGGACCGGGTGCGGTATATGTCCTCCACGTCCTCGACCGTCAGGACCCGGACGAAGACGCCCCGGTTCAGCTCGTGGACGAGCAGGCGTTCGTGGGTGAGCAGCCGGAACGACTCGCGCAGGGTGTTGCGGGAGACTCCGAGCGCGCCGCCGATGCTGTCCTCCGACAACCGGGTCCCGGGTGGGAAGTAGCCCTCGGCGATCCGGCTCCTGAGGATGTCCGAGACCCGCTCGGCGGTGCTGGTCCGCCCAAGGAGGGCGCGGTCGTCGGCCAGTCCCGTCAACTGCTCTGCCATGCCCGGAATTCAACCGCAGACGCCAGAACGAAACAACAGGGGTATTGAGGGATCGTTGAACGATCCCCTACGGTGCCTTCAGGTGGCGGCTCCCCGGCACGGGACACGGCACGACGCCCGGCACGACACCCGCTCCCCCACCGCACCGACCGGCCCACCGCACCACCGCACCGACCGGCTCACCCTCGGCAAGCACCCTCCGTCCTCCCTCTGCGAGGTGCTCATGAGCACGACCCCTCCACCGCGGTCCCTGTCCGCCGAAGTGTCCGCCGAAGCCCGTCCCGGCACCGTCGAACCCCTCTCGGACGGCGGCCCGTTCGGCTGGTTGCGCGCCCTCGGTCCGCGGGGCCGCCGCGCCTTCGGCGGCGCGTTCGGCGGCTACGCCCTCGACTCGTACGACTACTTCACCCTGCCGCTGACCATGGTCGCGCTGGCCGCGTACTTCGGCCTGGACAGCGGCCAGACCGGGCTGCTCACGACGGTCACGCTGGTGGTCTCCGCGGTCGGCGGCGCCCTCGCGGGTGTCCTGGCGGACCGCATCGGCAGGGTCAAGGCCCTGCTGCTCACCGTCATCACCTACGCCGTGTTCACGGTGGCCTGCGGATTCGCGCCCAACTACGAGACGCTGCTGGTCTTCCGCGCACTTCAGGGCCTCGGCTTCGGCGGTGAGTGGGCGGTCGGCGCGATCCTGGTCGCCGAGTACGCGAGCGCCAGGCACCGGGGACGCACGCTGGGCGCGATCCAGAGTTCCTGGGCCGTGGGCTGGGCGCTCGCCGTGGTCGTGTACACGCTGGTGTTCTCGCTGGTCGGGGACGACCTGGCCTGGCGCGTCATGTTCTGGACGGGTGCGCTGCCGGCGCTGCTCGTGGTCTGGGTGCGGCGCAGCGTGCACGACGCGCCCAGGGCCGCCGAGGTCCGCGAGAAGGGCACGCGGAAGGGCTCGTTCGCGGCGATCTTCGAGCCCGGCACGGCCCGCACGCCGGGCCTGCTGCGTGTCACGCTCTTCGCGAGCCTGCTCTCCACCGGTGTCCAGGGCGGCTACTACACCCTCGCCACCTGGGTGCCGACCTATCTGAAGGACGAGCGCGGCCTGTCGGTCGTGGGCACGGGCGGGTACCTGACGTTCCTCATCTCGGGCGCCTTCACCGGCTACCTCACCGGCGGCTACCTCACCGACCTCCTCGGCCGCAGGCGCAACATCTGGCTCTTCGCCCTGCTGTCGGCCGTGTGCATCCTGGCGTACGCGAACATTCCCGGCGGCGCCGACACCCTGCTCCTGGTGCTCGGTTTCCCGCTCGGCTTCTGCATGTCGGCGATCTTCAGCGGCTTCGGCTCGTACCTGAGCGAGCTGTACCCGACGGCCGTGCGGGGCGCGGGCCAGGGCTTCACGTACAACACCGGACGCGCCGTGGGCGCCGTCTTCCCGACGACGGTCGGCTTCCTGGCCGGCAGCTGGGGCGTGGGCGGCGCGCTGGTCTTCGGCGCCATCGGCTACGGCATCGCGGCACTGGCTCTGCTGGGGCTGCCCGAGACACGCGGAAGGGAACTGACGTGAAGCAGTCGCACCGCATGGCCGAGGACCGGCCGATCGTCCTCGTCGACGAGCACGCGCACGCGTGGAGTGCGAAAACGGCCCGCTCCCGCCTGCGCGAGGGCCTGACCGGGCCCACGGCCGGGGTCGCGGCCGGGCGCACCCAGGCCAACCTGATCTCGGTGCCCGCCGGCTGGGCGTACGACATGCTGCTCTTCTGCACCCGCAATCCGGGGCCCTGCCCGGTGCTCGACGTCACGGACGCCGGGTCCTGGACCACCGTGCTGGCCGACGGTGCCGACCTGCGCACCGACCTGCCGCGCTACCGGGTGTGGCGGGACGGCGCGCTGGTGGACGAACCGACGGACGTGCGCGCCCACTGGCGGGACGACCTGGTGTCGTTCCTGATCGGCTGCAGTTTCACCTTCGAGTGGGCGCTGGCCTCGGCCGGTGTTCCCCTCCGGCATGTCGAGCAGGGCCGCAACGTCCCGATGTACGTCACCACCCGGCGGTGCCGTCCGGCCGGCCGGCTGCACGGGCCGATGGTCGTGTCCATGCGTCCGGTGCCGCCCGCGCACCTGTCGGCGGCGATCCGCGAGACCAGCCTGCTCCCCGCCGTCCACGGCGGGCCGGTGCACTGCGGGGACCCGTCGGCGCTCGGCATCGACGACCTGGGCCGGCCGGACTTCGGGGACCCGGTGGACGCCCAGCCGGACGACATCCCGGTCTTCTGGGCCTGCGGGGTGACCCCGCAGGCGGCCGTCATGGCCTCGCGGCCGCCCTTCGCGATCACCCACGCACCGGGGCAGATGTTCCTCACCGACGTCCGGGACGAGCAGTACCGCGTGGTGTGATCCGGCCGCCCCGCCGCACAGCCGAGACCGCAGACACGAGACCGGAGACACTGGAGACATGACCTCGATCGACCTCAACGCCGACCTCGGCGAGGGCTTCGGCCGCTGGCGGCTCACCGACGACGAGGGCCTGCTCTCCGTCGTCACCAGCGCCAACGTGGCCTGCGGCTTCCACGCCGGGGATCCGGCCACCATGCGGCGGGTGTGCGAACGGGCGGCCGAGCGGGGCGTGACGATCGGCGCCCAGGTCTCCTACCGGGACCTGGCCGGTTTCGGACGGCGCGCGATGGACGTGCCCTCCGCCGAGCTGGCGGCCGAGGTGGCCTACCAGATCGGCGCCCTGGAGGTCTTCGCACGGTCGGCGGGCACGCGCGTGGCGTACGTCAAGCCGCACGGTGCCCTGTACAACCGGGTGGTCCGGGACGCGGAGCAGGCCGCCGCCGTCGTCGACGGGGTGCTCCTGGCGGGCGGCGCCCTGCCGGTGCTCGGGCTGCCCGGCTCGCGCGTGCTGGAGCTGGCCGGCCGGGCCGGGCTGCCGGCCGTCCCGGAGGCGTTCGCGGACCGGGCGTACACCGACGAGGGCACGCTCGTGCCGCGCGGGCAGGACGGCGCCGTGGTCGCCGACCCGGACGCCGTGGTGGGGCGTTCGGTGGAGCTGGCCGGTTCCGGCACGGTCACCACCCGCTCGGGGGCCCGGGTCGAGGTGCGCGCGCGTTCCCTGTGCGTGCACGGCGACACGCCCGGCGCGGTGGACCTGGCCCACCGGGTACGGCAGCGGCTGGAGGCGTCGGGGATCCGGGTGGAGGCCTTCGCGTGAACGTCCTGCGGGTCGGCGACGACGCCCTGCTCGTGGAGGTCTCCTCGGGCGACGAGGCCGAGGCGCTCCATGCGGAGCTGCTGCGGCGCCGCGCGGAGGGCGCACTCGCGGCCCGGGAGATCGTCCCGGCGGCCCGCACCGTCCTCCTCGACGGCCTCACCGACCCCGTCCGGCTGGCGTCCGAACTGGCCTCCGCCGAGATACCGCCCGCTCCCCCGCGCGCGGGCCGGGTCGTCGAGCTCCCGGTCCGCTACGACGGCCCGGACCTGGCCGACGTCGCGGCACACTGGGGCGTGAGCGAGGGGGAGGTGGCGCGCGTCCACGCGGGCACCGAGTTCCGGGTCGCCTTCTGCGGATTCGCGCCCGGTTTCGGGTACCTGACCGGTCTGCCCGCGCGCTACGACGTGCCGCGCCGGGACACCCCGCGCACGGCCGTCCCGGCCGGTTCGGTGGCGCTGGCGGGCCCGTACACGGGCGTGTACCCGCGTTCCTCGCCGGGCGGCTGGCAGTTGATCGGTACGACGGACGCCGTCCTGTGGGACCACACACGCGTGCCGGCGGCGCTGCTGTCGCCGGGTACGCGCGTGCGCTTCGTCGCCCACGGACACCGGGAGGGTTCATGACGGACCGTGCGCTCGCCGTCGTCCGCGCCGGGGCCATGACCACCGTGCAGGACCGGGGCCGCCCCGGCCACGCGCACCTCGGCGTCCCCCGCTCGGGGGCGCTCGACGCGCCGGCGGCCGCGCTGGTCACCCGGCTGGTCGGCGATCCGCCCGGCACCGCCGTCCTGGAGACCACGCTCACCGGCTGCGCCCTGCGTCCGCGCTGTGCGGTGACCGTGGCGGTCGGCGGCGCCCCGTGCCCGGTGACGGTGGACGGGCGGCCGGCGCCCTGGGGCGCGCCGGTCCACGTACCGGCGGGTGCGCTGCTGGACGTCGGTGCGGCCGTGACCGGCGTCCGCGCCTACGTGGCCGTCTCCGGCGGCGTCCTCGTGGAGCCGGTCCTCGGCAGCCGCTCCACCGACCTGCTGTCCGGTCTCGGGCCGCCGCCCCTCACCGACGGCACGGTGCTTCCCCTGGGGCGACCGCGCGGACAGCACGCGCGCGTGGACGCGGCCCCGCAGCCCGCGCCCCCGGCGGAGCTGGTCCTGCGGGTGACGCCGGGCCCGCGCGCCGACTGGTTCACACCCGAGGCGGTACGGACGTTCACCTCCCGGGCCTACCGGGTGTCGTCCGCGAGCAACCGCATCGGGCTGCGCACGGACGGGCCCGCGCTGCAGCGCGCCCGCTCCGGCGAACTCGCCAGTGAGGGGATGGTGCTGGGCGCGGTGCAGGTGCCGCCCGCCGGCAGGCCGGTGGTGTTCCTCGCCGACCACCCGACGACCGGTGGCTACCCGGTGATCGGCGTCGTCCGCACGGCCGACCTCCCGGCGGCGGCCCAGGCGGCACCGGGCACGCCGGTCCGCTTCGTGGCCGTACGCGGGCGCTGAGCACCGCGGTGCCGCGTGCGCGCGCCTGCTCGGCCGGCGCGCACCGTCGACCGGGCCGCCGGCCCCGCGCCCTCCGTGCCGGGCCGCGGAGCGGGGCGGGGCGGGGCGGGGCGGGGCGGGGCGGGGCGGCGGCCGGCCGTGGCTCCCGGCGACGTCACGGGCCCGCGTCCCTCGGAGGGCGAGGCCGGCGCGCCCCACGTCGTCCGGCGAGCAGGCGCCGAGCAGCGCAACCGCCCGGCCGCACCAACCGCCCCATCCCGCCGGGTCGCCGCGGCCCTCGGCAGGTCAGTCGCCGGGGGCCGAGGGCCGCGGCCCGGACACGCCTCACGGCACGGTGTGCGGCCGTACGGGGCGCGCGGGCAGCATCGCGTCGTGCGGCGGTACGGAACGCGCGGGCGCCGTCGCATCGTGCGGCCGTACGGAACGTACCGACACCGTCGCATCGTGCGGCCGTACGGGACGCGCGGGCACCGTCGCGTCGTGCGCGGCCAGGAACGCCTCGACCGCCGCGTCCCAGCCGAAGTGCTCCGCACGCGCGCGTGCGGCCTCCCGCCGGTCCGTCTCCCGCCGTCCGAGGAGCAGTTCCACGGCGTCCGCGAAGGCCTCCCCCCGGTCGGCGGCGACGGCACCGGCGGGGCCGATCACCTCCGGCAGCGCCGACGACGCGCTGGCCACCACGGGCGTACCGCACGCCATCGCCTCCAGCGCGGCGAGTCCGAAGGTCTCGGCCGGTCCGGGCGCCAGGCACACGTCGGCGGACGCCTGGAGCGCGCCGAGCAGTGCTCGGTCGGCGACGTGCCCGAGGAAGGTCACGGACAGTCCGCTTTCCCGCGCCCGCTGTTCGAGCCGCGCACGCAGCGGCCCGTCGCCGGCGACCACCAGCACCGCCCGCACTCCGCGGCGCCGGAGCGCCGCCAGCGCGTCGAGCGCGGTGCCGGGCCGCTTCTCCACGGACAGCCGGGAGCACATCACCAGCAGCGTCTCGTCCACGCGCGCGTGCCGGGCGCGCAGCCCGGGGTCACGCAGCGCCGGATGCCGCCCGGCCAGGTCGACGCCCAGAGGCGCCCGTACGACGTTGCGGGCCCCGACGCGGACGAACTCCCGCTCGGCGAACTCCGTGGTGCACACCACGCGCGCGTAGGTGTGCGCCGTACGGATGTTGAGGGCGTCGGCGGTGCGCCGGGCCGCGCGCTCGGACAGGCCCCAGGTGCGCAGCACCCCGTCGGTGGTCTCGTGGGACACCATCACGGCGGGGACCCGGGCCCGCCGGGCCCACTTGCCGGTCCAGCGCAGCGTGGTGCGGTCGGACACCTCCAGGCGGTCGGGTGCCAGCTCCTCCAGGAGCGCGGCCACCCGCCGCCTGTCGGTCAGGACGCGGTAGCCGCCGGTGCCCGGCAGCGGCGGTCCGGGCAGGGTGATCACCCGGCCCTGCTCGGTCTCCCGGTCGTCGGCGCGCTCCCCGGGGACGATCAGCACGGGTTCGTGCCCGGCCGTCCGGTACCCCTTGCCCAGCTCGCGCAGCGCGGTGCGCAGGCCGCCCGACGCGGGCGCGACGAAGTTGGCGAGCCGGACGATCCGCAGGGCGCTCATGCCGCCAGCACCGCCTTGCGCGAGGCCAGCACGTCCGTGTAGTGCCCGACCAGCCGGTCGCCGACGGCCGCCCAGGTGCGTCCCTCGACGGCGGCCCGCCCCGCGGCACCGTACCCGGCCCGCAGTGCGGGGTCGGCGGACAGGGACCAGACCGCGTCCCGGAGGGCGCCGGCGTCGCGCGGCGGCACCAGCAGACCGGTGCGCCCGTGGGCGACGAGGTCCAGCGGGCCGCCCGCGGCGGGCGCGACGACGGGCACGCCGCTGGCCATGGCCTCCTGCACGGTCTGGCAGAACGTCTCGAAGGGGCCGGTGTGCGCGAAGACGTCCAGCGAGGCGAAGACCCGGGCGAGGTCGTCGCCGGTACGGCGGCCCAGGAAGACCGCGCCCGGCAGCGCCTGCTCCAGGCCCGGCCGGCTCGGCCCGTCCCCGACGACCACGACGCGTACACCGTCCAGGCCGCAGACCCCGGACAGCAGCTCCACCTGCTTCTCGGGGGCGAGCCGTCCGACGTAGCCGACGATCAGTTCGCCGTCGGGGGCGAGTTCGCGGCGCAGCGCCTCGTCGCGCAGGCCGGGCCGGAAGCGGACGGTGTCCACGCCGCGCGGCCACAGCGCCACCCTGGGCACGCCGTGCGCCCGGAGGTCGCGCAGGGCCGCACCGGACGGGGCGAGGGTGAGGTCGGCGGCGGAGTGCACGGAGCGGATGCGCCGCCAGGCCGCCGCCTCGCCCGCGCCCACGTACGTACGGGCGTATCCGGCGAGGTCGGTCTGGTACACGGCCACGGCGGGCACACCGAGCCGGGCGGCGGCGGCCATGCCCCGGACGCCGAGGACGAACGGACTGGCGAGGTGGACGAGGTCGGCACGGTGCTCGGTGATCGCGGCGGCCACGCGGCGGCTGGGGAGGGCGACGCGGACCTGGGGGTAGCCGGGGAGCGGGAGGGAGGGGATCCGGACGAGGGGACACGGGGCGGAGGCGTCCGCGGTGGTGCCGGGGGCGGTGGCCGGGGCGACGACGACGCAGTCGTGACCGCGGTCGACGAGGTGCCGGGCGGTCTGGAGCGCGCAGTGGGCCACGCCGTTCACATCGGGGGGAAAGGATTCGGTCACGATGACGACACGCATACCCGTGTTGTCGCCGGACCGGACGTGCTCGCGTCAACGTCGATCTTTCCGGGCGGGGAACGTCCCATGAGCGTTGCCCCGTCCACCCGGGCGGGTCGGGCCGTGGCCATGCCCGACTGGTCCGCGGGTCATCCGCCGTTCACACGGAGGGGCCGCCGCCCCGGCTTCCGGGCCTCGGCCGGCGGGCGGACGGGCGCCCGGCACCCCGCCCGCCATGCACGTGCCCGTGCCCGTGCTGGCACGCTCACACCGTGGGCATGTCCGGTCCGAAGCGGCTGCGCACGGCCGTCTGGACCTCGTCCTCCTCGGCCGGATCGGCGGCCAGCCTGCGCAGCCGTTCGACGACGCGGTTGTCACCGGTCTCGGCGTGGTGGGCGGCGAGTTCGCGGGTGGTCTCCTCGCAGTCCCACAGGCACTCGATGGCGAATCCGGCGGCGAAGGACGGGTCGGTGGCGGCCAGCGCACGGGCGGCCCGGCCGCGCAGGTGGGAGGAGGCGGTCTCGCGGTAGATGTGGCGCAGTACGGGAGCCGCGCAGGCGATGCCGAGCCGGCCGGTGCCGTCGACCAGGGTCCACAGCGTCTGCGCGTCCGGGCCCTCGTCGCGCACCGCCTCCCGGAGGGCGGCGAGGACGAGGTCGCGGTCCCGCGCTCCGCCCCGGCAGGCGAGCACGCGGCCGGCGGCGGCGCCCAGGGCGTCGGGCCGGTGGACCCAGCCGCGCGCGCGGTCCACGGCGGCGAGGCCGCGCATGCGCTCGAAGGCGGCGACGGCGGCCTCCACCACCGGGGCCGAGCCGGTGGTCACGGCGCCCTCGATCAGGGCGAGGGCGTCCGGATCGTTGCCGTCGGCGAGGTAGTGCAGGGCGGTGCAGCGGGCGCCCTCGGCGCCGCACCGGGCGGCCTCGACGATCTCGGGCCGGTCCTCGGGGCCGGCAACGGCGGTGAGGCACCGGGCGGCCGGCACGTGCAGCGCGACGCCGCGCTCGACACCCTGGTCGGCCCACTCGAACACGGCCCGCACGCTCCAGCCCGGTCGCGGGCCGGCGGGACTCATCTGCCGCTGCCAGCGGTCGAAACAGCCCGTCTCCCGAGCGGCACGCACGCGCGTGGCGATCGACTCGCGCGGATCGTCGGCCCACAGCCGCCAGGGGCGGGGTTCGAAGGCGTCGCGTACGGCGACGGCCAGCTCGGCCTCGCCCTCGGCGTCGCGCGGGAAGCGTGCCAGGACGGGGGCGGCGAGGGCACGCAGCCCGGCGTCGTCGTCGCGCAGGGCCAGCTCGTCCAGGGCCCACGCCCAGTTGGTGCCGTGGGCGGCGTACCCGCGCAACAGCCCGAGCGCGTCGAGCCTGCCGTAGGACGCGAGGTGGCCGAGGACCGCGAGGGCGAGCCCGGTGCGTGACTCGTCGGAGTCGAGGATGTCCTCGGGGTCGAAGAGGTGGGCCTCGATCGCGTCCAGCTCGCCGTTCAGGTCGAGGTAGAGGCGGGCGTAGTAGAGGGAGCGGTTCTCGACCTGCCAGTCGTGGCGGGGGTCGTGCAGCACACAGTGGTTCAGTGCCGCGAGCGCTTCGGTCCGCGGAGCGGTGAGCGCATGCAGCGTGCCGTCGCCGCGACCCCGCTGAAGCAGGCCGAGCAGCGTACCGCTGGGCGCTATGACCGGATCGAACATGGGAAACAGCCTCACATCAAGCGTCGACGCAACCGGGGAGCACGCGTTACCTGGCCGTGCGCCAACACGTCGGAGCGCCCGCCGTCTCTTGCTTGCTGAAGACCATGTTCCTCTGCCTCTCGTCGATGGCCCGTGCGGGCCGTGTCACGGGCCGCGCGGTGCGGCAACACCTGCCCAGCCATCACGTCCGTGAACCACGTCGTCATGATGACCCGGCGGTCACATCTGCCGCGACCGAAATTTCGGCGGCCCTGTATCGCCTCCCCCGTTTTTCGTGTTTTCCCTGGTCGGAATGGGTGGGGCCGATCCGGAGCGGTCCCGGCCCGGCGTCCGGTCACCGGGTGCCGAACAGCTCCAGCAGCTCCGTCCGGGCGAACATCCGCGCCGTGTCGACGGCCGACGGGGTACCCGCGGCCGGATCGGCACCGGCCTCCAGAAGCGCCCTGGTCACTTCCGTCTCACCCTTGAAGGCGGCCCCGGCAAGCGGCGTCTGACCGCGGTCGTTGATGCGGTCGGCCTCGGCGCCACGGGCCAGCAGCGCCCGCACCGCTTCGGCGTGGCCGTGGTAGGCGGCGAGCATGACGAGGGAGTCGCCGCGGTCGTTGGTGAGGTTGGCCGGGACCCCGGCGTCCACGTACGCCACCAGTTCCTCGGTCCGCCCCTGCCGGGCCAGATCGAAGATCTTGGTCGCCAGCTCCACGACCTCGGGGTCGGGGGCTTCACTCATCGGCCGGACCACCTCTCACTACGAACGCTGCACACGTCGTGAACGTTGGGGACTTCGGGGCCGCACGGCCACGAGCGGTGCGGCCGTACAGGTGAATCGCCAGGGTAACGGCTCGTGCCGCGCGCGAGCCGACGTGCCCGAGGTAAAGATCGGCACGGACCCGGCCGGGCGCAACCGCCCAGCTCAACCGGCCCAGCGGATCACTGCGCCACCTGAGGCAATTTCGCGGGATTTCGCCCGTTTGCACCTTTTATCGTATGGATACATGCTGTGAGCCTGGAAGTACTCATGGTGACTGTCCCCCGCGAAACCAGGAGAACTCAATGATCCTCTCGATCTCAGGCGTGGTCCTGCTCGGCATCGTCGTCTTCATCTTCTTCCGCAAGGACGGCCTCAAGGCCTCGCACGCGCTGGTCGCGGTCCTGTTCGGGTTCTATCTCGCCAGCACGGCCATCGCCCCGAGCATCAAGGCGGGCGGCGAGAGCCTGGCGGGCCTCCTCGGCGGAATCAAGTTCTGACGGCCCGCACCACCACCCGACATCCGCACGTACGCACTTCCAGGAGGCAGCAGTGGCCCGGCGGCCCCTCCCCCGCATTCTGAGCAACGGCGGCGCACAGCTCGCCCGGAGCCGGGAGCTGGCCCGGACGGCGGCCGACAGCGCCACCGATGTCCTCCAGCCGTTGATCACGATCGCCCGCGGTCTGCGCCGCCTGGCCGCGGCCGCGCGGCGCAGATGGACCGAGACCCCCAAGGACCGGCGCGGCGCGCTGCTGTTCCTGGTGGCCTCGGTGGTCCTGGCCGTGGCTCTCGTGCCCTACGGCCCACTGCTCGCCGCCGTCACCCTGATGGCGGCGGCCGCCTGGCAGGGCCGGGACCGCACCCCACCGGTGCCGGACGGCCCCGACGACTCCGAGACCAAGCGCCTGCAGTCGCTCTACGAGGCCTTGGTCCCGTACTTCTCGCTCGCCGAGGACCCCGACCCCCTCTACTCCCACGGGGGTGAGTGGGAGAAGGCGTTCCCGGCGTACGAGTTCGACGCCAACGGCCGCTTCGCCCACCTGGTGGTCCGCTATCCCGCGTTCTTCACCGACGGGGAGGCCGAGGCCCGCGCCCGCATCGAGCACCTGCTCGCCGCCAAGGCGGGGCGGGGACGCGAGTACCACTTCGCGTGGGACGAGGAGGCCAACCACCTCTCCGTCGACGTGCTCGCGGCGCTGCCCACCGACATCGCCGTCCAGCGGTTCGTGACGGCGCCCGGCGAGACGGTCCTCGGCTTCACCGACCCGACCCGGGTCCAGCGCACCCTCCCGCTCACCCATGGCGAGGAGCGGCGGGACGTCCCGCCGGTCGTCTGGCGCACCGGCATCCGCTCGACCGAGCCCCACCTGCTGGCCCTGGGGCAGCCCGGGACGGGCACCTCCACCCTGCTGCGCTCGGTGGCGCTGCAGGCCCTGCACCACGGCGACCTGCTGATCGCCGACGGCGGCGGCACCGGCGAGTACGCCTGCCTGGTCGGCCGGGACGGCGTACTCGCCGTCGAGTGCGGCCTCACCGGGGCGCTGACGAGCCTCGAATGGGCCGCGGCCGAGACGGAACGACGGCTGATCGCCGTCAACCGGGCCCGGCAGGAGGGCCGGCCTCCGCCCGACGACACCCGGCGGCCCCTGTGGGTCTTCCTCGACCGGCCGAGCGCGTTCGCGCACCTGGCCGCCACGGACGGCCGCAGGGACCCGCAGTCCCTGCTCCAGATCCCGCTGCGTCACGGCCGCGCCGCGAACGTGACGGTGGTCGTCGCCGACCAGCTGGACGCCCTGGACAGCCTCAGCGACGCCGTACGACAGCACACGCGCGCGCGGGTCGTCCTCGGCCCGGCCACGGCGGACGAGCTGACGGCCGTGCTGGGCGCTCCCCCGCACACCACTCCCGTCGACCAGGTCCCGCCCGGCCGCGGCTACGCCCGCCTGGGCACCGGCCCGGTGCACCGCCTCCAGGTCCCGGCCACGCCGGACCCGTACGACGACGCGACCAGCGAAGCGCACCGACAGGCCGTCCTCTGCCTGCTCCCGCCGCGCACGACGCCCGCGGACGGGGAGCGGGCTCCGGTACCCGTGGAGGCGGAGCGCGTCTCCACCGCGAAGGCCGTCCCCGCGGAGCAGCCCGCCCCCACCGGCACCACGCACCCGACCGACGAGAAGGCCCCCACGGGCAGGACCGTCTCCGTCGGGAAGAAGGGCACCCCGGGCCGGGAGGAGGTCGGTCCCGGCGAGTCCGGGGCGGACGCCGGGCCGGCACCGGTCGTGGCCGGCGTCGCTTCGGCACCGGTCGCGGCGGGCGTCGCTTCGGCACCGGTCGTCGTGGCCGAGCCGGCCCGGGCCGTGGCGGGCGTCGAATCCGCACCGGTCGTGGTGGAAGCGGCGGCGACAGCGGTCGTGGTGAAGGCCGAGCCGGCACCGGTCGTGGTGGAAACGGCGGCTACCGTGTCGCAGGTCCCGTCGGAGGCGGCGGCCGCGGAGCCGGCCCGCGAGGGGAAGGTCCCGGCCGAAGCGGTCGCGGCGGAGACCTCCTGACCACTCCACCCGTACTGGACCGGTCGCGGCGGGACCTCCTGACGCCCCCGGACCGAAGCGGCCCACTCCGCCGCGGACCGGACGCGACCCGGCCCGGAGCCGCCGGACCGTTCCCGGGGTGACCTCCGGCCCCGCCCGCCGGTCCGCCGCCTCGGCGGTCCCGCCCCGGCAGCACCGTCCGGGACGCGACCACCGAGGCGGACCGGCTTCTCCGGCCCCGGGCCCCCCGGGACTGGCGGTTCCCCCGGGACCGGCGGCTCCCCCGTTACGCCACGAACGTGCGCGGCCCTTCGCCGCCGCCGACGCCACCGCCGCTCTCCACCAGCCGGGCCGCCGCGGCCAGGCGTGCCGCCGCCTCCTCGGCCACCGCCCCGCCGACGGTGAACGGCAGCCGGACGTAGCCCTCGAAGGCCCCGTCGACCCCGAACCGCGGCCCGGAGGGGACCCGGACTCCCACCCGCTCCCCCGCCTCGGCGAGCCGTGAGCCCGACAGGCCGCCGGTCCGCACCCACAGGGTGAGCCCGCCGCGCGGCACCTCGAACTCCCAGTCGGGCAGTTCGCGGCGCACCGCGGCCACCAGCTCGTCCCGGTTCTGCCGGGCCTGCGCGCGGCGCACCGCCACGGCCTGCTCCCAGCCCCCGGTGCTGAACAGCCAGTTCACGGCCAGTTGCTCCAGCACGGGCGTGCCCAGGTCGGCGTACGCGCGCGCGGCGACCAGGCTGCGGATCACGTCGGGCGCGGCGCGGACCCAGCCGATGCGCATCCCGGCCCAGAAGGCCTTGCTGGCGGAGCCGACGGTGACGACCGTGGAGCCGGCCGGGTCGAAGGCGCACACCGGGCGCGGCATCTCGACCTCGTCGTCCAGCCACAGCTCGCTCATCGTCTCGTCGGCCACGAGCACCGTCCCCGCCGACCGGGCCGCGTCCACCAGCCGCCGCCGCTGGTCGTCGTCGGCGAGCGCGCCGGTGGGGTTGTGGAAGTCGGCGACCACGTACGCGATGCGGGGCGCGGCGTCGCGGAGCACCTGGCGCCAGCGGTCCACGTCCCAGCCGGTGAGCCCCTCGGCCATCGCGACGGGGACCAGCCGGGCCCCGGCCTCGCGCATCAGCTGGAGGATGTTGGCGTACGAGGGGGACTCCACGGCGATGCGCTCCCCACGCCCCCCGAACAGGTGACAGATGGCGTCGATCGCGCCCATCGCCCCCGTGGTCACCATGATCTGCTCGGGCATGGTCGGGATGCCGCGCGCGGTGTAGCGCTCGGCGATCATGGCGCGCAGCGCGGGCAGCCCGGCCGGGTAGTCGCCGTGGGTGTGCGCGTAGGGGGGCAGCTCCTCCAGAGCGCCCTGCACGGCCCGGGTGAGCCAGGGCTCGGGTGCGGGGAGCGCCGCGCAGCCGAGGTCGATCATCGAGCCGAGCGCCTCGGGCGGCAGGGGCTCCAGCCCGCGCGCCGGCAAGGGGTTCCCGGCGGGCACGGCGGTCCAGCTGCCCGCGCCGCGCCGGGACTCCAGGAAGCCCTCGGCGCGCAGGGCCTCGTAGGCGGCGGCGACGGTGGTACGGCTGACGGTCAGGGACAGGGCCAGCTCGCGTTCGGCGGGCAGCCGGGCGGCGACCGGCACCCGCCCTTCGAGCACGAGCAGCCGGATGCCGTCCGCGAGCGCGCGGTAGGCGGGCGGGCGACGGGTGCCGGGCCCGGCCGGGCGCTCCTGCTGGGAGCCGAGCAGCCGGGCGAGCTGCCCCGCCCCCACGGCCGAGGTCCACTGCACCATGTGAATCAGTCCACCTTCCCCGAATTGGCCATGGTTGGCTCTCCTTCTCAGGCCACAGGATGTCACGCATCAGGCCACTACCACCACAGGGGGCACGTCTTGTCCAGACAGACCGGGCCACGGCATCTCACGCGGCGACTGACACAGCTCTACGGCGGACTCGTGCTGTACGGCGCGAGTTCGGCGCTGCTGGTCAGGTCGGGACTGGGGCTGGAGCCGTGGAACGTGCTGCACCAGGGCCTCGCCGGGCGCACCGGCCTGTCGATGGGGGTGGTGCTGACCGTCGTCGGCGCGGCCGTGCTGCTGCTGTGGATCCCGCTGCGCCAGCGGCCGGGCCTCGGCACGGTGTCGAACGTGCTGGTGATCGGCGCCGCGATGGACGCGGCCCTGGCCGTCGTGCCCGACGCCCACGGCTGGACGCCGCGCGTCGCCATGATGGTGGCGGGGATCGTCCTGAACGGCGCGGCGACCGGCCTGTACATCGCCGCACGGTTCGGCCCGGGCCCGCGCGACGGCCTGATGACCGGGCTCAACCGGTGCACGGGGCTCTCGGTGCGCCTGGTACGGACCGCCGTCGAGATCACCGTCGTGGCGACGGGCTTCGCCCTCGGCGGCACGGTCGGGGTCGGCACCCTGCTGTACGCGGTGTCGATCGGTCCGCTCGCCCAGGTGTTCCTGCGCGTGTTCGCCGTTCCTCCGGCACCGGGCGGCAGCACGGTGGTCGCCGCCGGTCAACCCCGGCGCGCCATACTGCGTCGGTGACCACCCCGATACGCCACCCGCGCCACCCCTATCTGGACCACCCCGGTCCGATCGCGTTCGCCCACCGGGGCGGGGCCGCGGACGGCCTGGAGAACACCCTGCGGCAGTTCCGGCGCGCGGTCGGGACGGGATACCGGTACCTCGAGACCGACGTGCACGCCACACGGGACGGGAAGCTCGTCGCCTTCCACGACCCGACGCTGGACCGGGTGACGGACGGGGCCGGGCGGATCGCCGACCTCCCGTGGCAGAAGGTGCGTCACGCGCGCGTCGCGGGCGTGGAGCCGGTGCCGCTCTTCGAGGAGCTGCTGGAGACCTTTCCCGAGGTCCGCTGGAACGTCGACGTCAAGGCGGAGCAGGCGCTGCTGCCGCTGCTGGACCTGGTCGAGCGGACGAACGGCTGGGACCGGATCTGCGTCGGCTCGTTCTCCGAGGCACGCGTGATCCGCGCCCAGCGCCTGGCCGGCCCGCGCCTGGCCACCTCGTACGGCACCAGGGGCGTCCTCAACCTGCGACTGCGCTCCTGGGGCGTCCCGGCCGCACTGCGCCGCTCGGCGGTGGCCGCACAGGTGCCCGAGACCCAGTCGGGCATCCAGGTGGTCGATCAGCGCTTCGTGCGCGCCGCCCACGCACGGGGCCTCCAGGTGCACGTCTGGACGGTGAACGACCCCGACCGCATGCACCGGCTCCTGGATCTGGGGGTGGATGGCATCATGACCGATCACATCGACACACTGCGCAGGGTCATGGAGGACCGCGGTCTCTGGGTCTGAGACCGTCCGGCATCCGTGGCCGGCCTCGGGCCGTCGCGCGTCTCACGGGGAAGCGAGGGCACGGGTGGGCACCGACACCGTGCGGACGGACGCGGCCGACGGAGCCGCCGGCCGGCGGCGCGAGCAGCGCGGCTGGTACGTCTACGACTGGGCGTGCTCGGCCTACTCGACGAGCGTGCTCACCGTCTTCCTCGGGCCCTATCTGACGTCGGTCGCCGAGTCGGCGGCCGACGCGGACGGGTACGTCCACCCGCTGGGCATACCCGTGCGGGCCGGGTCCTTCTTCGCGTACTCGGTGTCCCTGTCCGTGATCGCCGCGGTGCTCGTGATGCCCCTGGTGGGCGCCGCGGCCGACCGCTCCGGCCGCAAGAAGCCGCTGCTGGCCGCCGCCGCGTACACCGGCGCGGGGGCCACGACCGCCATGTTCTTCCTCGACGGCGACCGCTATCTGCTGGGCGGCCTGCTCCTGGTCGTCGCCAACGCCGCGCAGTCCGTGGCGATGATGCTCTACAACGCGTACCTGCCCCAGATCGCCCCGCCCGAGGAACGCGACGCGGTCTCCTCACGCGGCTGGGCCTTCGGCTACGCGGCCGGGGCACTGGTCCTGGTCGCGAACCTGATCCTCTACACCGCCCACGACTCCTTCGGACTGACCGAGAGCGCGGCGGTCCGGGTCTGCCTGGCGTCGGCCGGACTGTGGTGGGGCGCCTTCGCGCTGATCCCGCTGCGGCGGCTGCGCGACCGCCGCGCTCCCGCGCGCGAGGCGGCCCTGCCCGGTTTCCGGCAGCTCGCGGCCACCGTCCGCGACATGCGCCGCCGCCCACTGACCCTGGCCTTCCTGCTGGCGTACCTCGTCTACAACGACGGCATCCAGACGGTGATCTCCCAGGCCTCGGTCTACGGCTCCGAGGAACTGGACCTCGGGCAGTCGACGCTCATCGTGGCCGTGCTGCTGGTCCAGCTGCTGGCGGTGGCGGGCGCGCTGGCGCTCGGCCGGCTGGCCCGGACGTACGGGGCGAAGCGCACGATCCTCGGGTCGCTGGTCGCCTGGACCGTCACCCTCGCGGCCGGTTACTTCCTGCCGGCCGGGGAGCCGGTGTGGTTCTTCGTCCTGGCCGCCGGGATCGGGCTCGTCCTCGGCGGCAGCCAGGCACTGTCCCGCTCCCTGTTCTCCCACCTGGTCCCGCCCGGGAAGGAGGCCGAGTACTTCTCGGCGTACGAGCTGAGCGACCGCGGGATGAGCTGGCTCGGTCCCCTGCTGTTCGGGCTGACCTACCAGCTGACCGGGAGCTACCGGGACGCGATCATCTCGCTGGTGGCGTTCTTCGTCATCGGTTTCGCCCTGCTCGCGCGGGTCCCCGTACGGCGGGCCATCGGCGACGCGGGCAACCCGGTACCCGAGCGGATTTAGCACTCGGCGCGAAAGAGCTGTAGTGTACGCGTTTGGCCTGCCAGGCGTACCGTTACTGCGCGTCAATGGTGCCGAAACGCTATGTCGCATCTGCCAGCAGAGGTGACAAACCGGGCGTCGGCGGGTACTGCACTGGTTGCAAGGCTGCGACTGCGACGGCGACGCAGACGCCCGGAACGGGAGTCGGGACGGGAATCTTTACCGCCGCCCGGACGTTGACCGGATGACGACGACAGCGACACCTGTCCTGTGGGCGACAAGCCCGGGAGGCACGATTCATGAGTGAGCGAGCTCTTCGCGGCACGCGCCTCGTGGTGACCAGCTACGAGACGGACCGCGGCATCGACCTGGCCCCGCGCCAGGCCGTGGAGTACGCATGCGAGAAGGGGCATCGATTCGAGATGCCCTTCTCGGTCGAGGCGGAGATCCCGCCGGAGTGGGAGTGCAAGGTCTGCGGGGCCCAGGCACTCCTCGTGGACGGCGACGGCCCTGAGGAAAAGAAGGCCAAGCCCGCGCGTACGCACTGGGACATGCTGATGGAACGCCGCACCCGCGAGGAACTCGAAGAGGTCCTCGAGGAGCGGCTGGCCGTTCTGCGCTCCGGCGCGATGAACATCGCGGTGCATCCGCGAGACAGCCGCAAGAGTGCGTAGCGGGAAACCGTAAGCAGCACAACCGAACACCGCGGGTGCCGTACGTGAGCTTCACGTACGGCACCCGCGGTTTTGCTGCCGGTGGGGCCGGCGGACCGTCTGGCGGGCCGGGACCGAACAGGGCCCCGGCCCGGTACGTCGGATCTCAGCGCGTCAGCGGCGGGCGAGGGTCCCGCGGGGCGTCGTCCGGGTCGTCCCGTACGACCTCGCCCTGGACGACCCTGCCGTCCGGCTGGTGCATGCGGGCCTGGCGGAAGGCGTCTCCCAGGGTGCCGGGGCCGGCCTCGCGGAGCTTGCGCTCCACGGTCCGCTCCGCGTAGCGGCTCACCGCCTTCTGCACCGGGGGCAGCAGCATGAGCAGACCCAGCGCGTCCGAGATCAGGCCGGGCAGTATCAGGAGCAGCCCGCCCAGCATCACCAGGCCGTTGCCCTCGCTGTTCGGCCGGGCCTCCGGCGCCCTGCCGGACTGCTGCTGCTGCAACGTCTCCGTGAGGTTCCGGAAGGCCCGGCGGCCCGCCGCCTTGATGACCACGGAGCCGAGGACGATGCCCCCGACCAGCAGCAGGAAGACCACGAAGCCGCTGGACGCCCCCGCGACCAGGGTCAGCAGCCAGATCTCCAGCACGAGCCACGCGGCCATGCCCAGCGGCAGGAACGTGCGCAGCCGGGAGCGCGGGGGCCGGGTGGAGGACCTGGGGGTCTGAGCGCCAGTCGTCATACCCCCAAGTGTGCCTGGCCCCGGCTCAGCACGGCATAAGGGGGCGTCAGGCGTCAGACGTTCCCTCGGGGGCCCGCGTCGGCCTGCCGCCCGCCGGTTCGGACTTCTCGGCCGCCGGTGCGGGCCCGTCGGCCGGCTCGGGGGCGGGTGCACCGGCCATACCGGCGGACTTACCGGCCGGCCCGGGGGCGGGCTCGCCGGCCTTGCCGGCGGACCTCTCGGACTTTTCGGTCGGCCCGGGCTTCTCAGCCGCTTCAGCCGTCTCAGCCGTCTCAGCCGTCCGCACGGTCGTCGACTCGTCGGCCGGCCTGCCGGTCGCCTCGCCCGGCGCCCTGTCGGGCTGCTTGTCGCGCCCCAGAACCTTGCCGACCCTCTCCCCCACCCCCCACGTGGTGACCCGCCACAGGGCCTCCACGAGGATGTCGCGGCTCATCTTGGAATCGCCGTGCTCGCGCTCGACGAACGTGATGGGCACCTCGACCACGTGGTAGCCGGCCTTGATCGCCCGGCGCGCGAGGTCGACCTGGAAGCAGTAGCCCTGGGAGGAGACCTCGTCCAGGCCGAGCCCCTCCAGGGTCTCGCGGCGGAAGGCGCGGTAGCCGCCGGTGATGTCGCGCAGCGGCAGGTCGAGCGCGAGGCGCGAGTACATGCTGCCGCCGCGGGAGATGAACTCGCGGGACTTTGGCCAGTTCACCACCCGGCCGCCGGGCACCCAGCGGGAGCCGAGCACCAGGTCGGCGCCCTTGAGGGCGGTCAGCAGGCGGGGCAGCTCCTCGGGCTGGTGGGAGCCGTCGGCGTCCATCTCGATCAGCACGCCGTAGCCGTGCTCCAGGCCCCAGCGGAAGCCCGCGAGGTAGGCGGCGCCCAGCCCTTCCTTGCCCCGGCGGTGCAGCACCTGGACGTGGTCGTCCCCGGCGGCCAGTTCGTCGGCGAGCTTGCCGGTGCCGTCGGGGCTGTTGTCGTCGGCCACGAGAACGTGCGCCTCGGGGACCGCCTCGCGCACGCGCGTGACGATCGTCTTGATGTTCTCCGCCTCGTTGTAGGTCGGGATGATCACCAAGGCCGTACCCAGGGGACCGAACCGCCTCCCCCGCCCCGCTGCCGCGGGCGTCCCGTCGCCGTCGTTCACCGCTGCCCCTTCATGTCCGTACGCAGAGGACCACCATAATGGCCGCGGCCTGCGATGACGTGACACGACGAGCGTACGGCGGTGTCGTTTCCCCGGGGCCGGGGCAGGGATGCACGTTCAATGACCGTTTCCGCTGCGGATGGGGGCCCGGCGCCCTTCGGGCCGACCTGGGACCCGCTGGCTGCGGATCGACCGAAAGCCGTTGTCTACTGAGCGCCCGGGCCCCACCCGGGTCACACCTCCCGACCGGCGGGAACGTTCCCTCGTCACGGCGAGAGCGCTGAGCCTGGCTCCCAGCGACGGTGCCCCGGTGCGGCACACCGTCCCTGACCCAGCGGCGCCGCGACGCGTGCGCGGAGTATTCCCCGGTCGGACGTCCGGTGGTGGACTCGGCCGAACCTACCGGCCCCCCGCCGTCGGCTGTCAACAGCCGTTCGACCTGCGGCTTCCCCGTCAATGCCCAGGTCAGCGGGGAGGACCCGCAGGTCGTACCCGGCAGAAGATCACCGTCTCGTCGGCCGTGCGGATCACTCGCCCGGCCGTACGAAGACCGTTCGGCCGCCGACGACGGTGCGCAGGCAGACGGGCAGGTCCCGGCCCGGAGTGAGGTCGGGGAGGCCCGGGGTCCCGGAACGCGGGTCGGTCGACCAGCGTGCGACCCGGTCGTCGGGAGCCTGGACCAGCAGCTCGCCCGTACGCCACACCGCGTAGTCGGCGGGGGCGCCCGGCACCAGGACGCCCGCGTCGTCGCGTCCGACCGCCCGCCAGCCCCCGCGCGTGTGCGCCGTGAACGCCGCTCGCACGGAGACGCGGTGCTCCGCCGTGCGGTGGAAGGCGGCGGCCCGGACGGTGCCCCACGGGTCGAGGGGCGTGACCGGGCTGTCCGAGCCGAAGGCGAGCGGGACTCCGGCGCGCAGCAGGGCGGCGTAGGGGTTGAGGGTGCGCGCCCGTTCGGTGCCCAGGCGGCGGGCGTACATGCCGTCCTCGCCGCCCCACAGGGCGTCGAACGCGGGCTGGACGGAGGCGGTCAGGCCCAGCTCCGCGAAGGCCGCGACGGTCTCGGGGGTGAGCATCTCGGCATGCTCGACGCGGTGGCGGGCGGCGCGGACACGGGCGAGGCCGAGTTCGCCGGCGGCGGCACGCACGCCCTCGACGACGGCGGTCACGGCGGCGTCGCCGATGGCGTGGAAGCCTGCCTGGAGTCCGGCCCCGGTGCAGGCGACGACATGGGCGGCGACGGCGACGGCGTCCAGGTAGGCGGTGCCGCTGTGACCGGCGTCGGCGTACGGCTGGTGCAGGCAGGCGGTGTGCGAGCCGAGGGCACCGTCGACGAAGAGGTCGCCCGCGGCGCCGATCGCGCCCAGCTCCCTCGCCTTGTCGACGTCCTGTTCGGCCCAGTAGCCGAGCACGCGCGGCCCGGCCTCCGTGGCCGACAGCCGGAGCAGGCCGGTGAGGTCGTCCTCGGAGGAGATCTCCGGGCCTGCGCATTCGTGAACGGTGCCGATGCCGAGGGAGGCGGCGTGCGCGAGGGCGGCGCGCTGGGCCTCGGTGCGCTGCGCGGGGGCGACGGCCCCGAGGGCCGCAGCGCGTACGGCGTGGTGGGCGTCGGCGGTGAGCGGGCCGTCGACGCGGCCGGCGCCCCCGGGGACCAGGTCGAGCAGGGCGGTGGTGACGACGGCCGAATGGACGTCGATACGGCTGAGGTAGAGGGGACGGCCGCCGGTGGCCTCGTCCAGCTCGGCACGCGTCGGGGGCAGGCCGTCGGGCCAGCGGGAGGCGTCCCAGCCGTGCCCGAGGAGAACGCGGTCGTCCGGGCGCGCCGCCGCGAAGTCCCGTACGAGGGCGAGGGCCGCCGCGCGGGTGGGGGCACCGGAGAGGTCGAGGCCGGTGAGGGCCAGGCCGGTGGACGTGGTGTGCACGTGTGCGTCCGTGAACGCCGGGGTCACCAGGGCACTGTCCAGGTCGACCACCTCGTCCACCCCGTCCGCGAAGGCGTCCGCGGCTCCCTCGGAGCCGACCCAGGCGACCTGGCCGCGTTCGACGACCATCGCCGTCGCGAAGGGGTCGGCGGGACTGTGGACCTCGCCGCGGCGCAGCAGGACGGTCGTGGACGGGATGGTGGACTCACTCATGGACACCAGTCTCGCCCCTCGCGCGGACCGCCCGGCACGCAGGTCGGCACTGCACGCGGGCGCGGGCGCTCCTGGCGGACGGCGCCGGGGCGATCCGGCGACTCGACCTGCGGCCGGGGCTCGCGCGACAGCGGGTCGGACATGCGACGGCCGCGACGGCCGGGGCTCGCGCGGAAGCGGTCAGATACGCGGTGGCCGGGCCTCGTACGGCGTGGAGAGCACCACGGTGGTCCGCGTCGAGACGCCCGCGAGGGAGCGGACCCGGGCGAGCAGCTCCTCCAGCTCGTGCGGGGTGGCCACACGCACCTTGAGGATGTAGTTCTCGTCGCCCGCCACACTGTGGCAGGCCTCGATCTCGGGAGTGCCCGCCAGACGGTCCGCGATGTCGTCGGGGGCGCTGGGGTCGAACGGTTTCACGGAGATGAACGCGGTCATCGGCAGGCCGACGGCCTCCGGGTCGACGACCGCGGCGTAGCCGCGGATGACGCCACGCTGCTCCAGCCGGCGCACCCGCTGGTGCACGGCCGACGTGGACAGGCCCGTGGCCTTGCCCAGGTCTGTGTAGCTCATCCGCCCGTCCTTGACGAGCAGCTGCACGATCCGTCGGTCCAGCTCCTCCATGGCGCAAGAACCTACAGTGCGGTCGATCTCCTCGGATACCTGAGCGGCCCAGGCCAGGCACTGTTCGTGATGTGACGGCCGGTCAACCGGCCGTCGGACGGGGGCGAATCGGCCGCACGGGGCGCTCACGCACGGCATGTGACGAAGACCACACACCCTCCGGACCGTCTCCGTGATGTTCTCGTGATTACCCCGCAGGGGGGACGGGAAGTGCTTGCTGTGGTCGAGGCCGCAGTGCCTTCACGGCCCAGCCCGAGGGGGAGAATCCCATGCAGAGTCTTAAGCGCCCTGGACGTACCACGCCCAAGCGGCAGCAACCGGTCGTCGAACCCGTATCGGAGGGCGTCGAACCCGACGCCCTCGACGACGAGGAACTCGACGCCTACGACACCTTCGAGATGTACCGGGTGATCTGCCCGGACTGCGCGCAGCCCATCGCCCTGCTGGCGGACGAGGAGGTACTGCCGGAGCACGCGCTGTGCGCCTCGCCGTGGAACCCGTTCGGGCTCACGGCCTGTGCCGGTACCGGCCGCAGGGCCACCGACGCCCGTCCGGCGGACGAGTCGTCCCAGCCCCACGAGCAGGACACCGCCCTGCTGCTGACGCTCCCCCAGGGTCTCGACTGGCGGACCCAGCCCTTCTCCCACGTCGGTGGCCCGGGTTCGCGCCCGATCAGGGTGCCGTCGATGCGGCACGAGGCGGCCTGAGCCGTCCGGGCGTCCACCGTCCGGGAGACCGTCGCTCACCACTCGTCCGACCCACCCGTGCCACGGTCCGCAGACGGCCGTGGCACGGGCTGCGGCGCTGCCCGGGCGGGACCGGGGTGGTGTGCCGACGGTGCGTCAGGCGCCGGTCCGAGCCGGGGCTCGGCGGCGTACGCCCGGGAACTCACGCTCGAATGCGCGGGCCGGTGACCCGTCCGCACGTCCCCGCGTTGCCCGGGTATGACCGCCACGTACTCGGCGACCGGGCCTCGGCGCCGCGTGTTCGTCCCGGCGCCCGCGGGACTGCTTCCGCCGGCTCCGCAGCCCCCGGACCCGCCGATCTACCGTGAGCTGATGCGGACCTGGGCCCAGCGGGGCCGTACCCTGCCGGGTCGCGACGACCCGGAGTGGGTACGGCTGACGGCGCCCCCGCGCGGCCTCGGGGACTTCTTCGCCACCGGTGACTACGGCCTGACCGGCGACTTCGGCGTGACCGGTGCCTTCCGTGCGACCGGCGACTTCAGCGTCCCTCGGGACCCGCGAGGTGACGGGCGATGACCATCCGCTGGATCTGGTTCGTGCCCTCGACGATCTGCAGGACCTTGGCCTCGCGCATGTACCGCTCGGCCGGGAAGTCCGCGGTGTAGCCGTACCCGCCGAGGACCTGCACGGCGTCGGTGGTGACCCGCATCGCCGCGTCGGTGCAGTGCAGCTTGGCCATGGCGGCCTGCTTGGCGAAGGGCAGTCCGGCGTCGCGCAGCCGCGCCGCGGTGAGGTACAGCGCGCGGCCGGCCTCGACCTGGGTCGCCATGTCGGCGAGCATGAAGCGCAGCCCCTGGAAGTCGGAGATCGGCTTGCCGAACTGCCGCCGCTCGACCGCGTACGACACCGCCGCGTCCAGTGCCGCCTGGGCCACACCGATCGCGCAGGCGGCGATGCCGAGCCGCCCGGAGTCGAGCGCGGACAGGGCGATCGCGAAGCCCTGGCCCTCGGCGCCGAGGCGGCGGGCGTCGCGGACCCGCACGCCGTCGAGGTGGACCTGCGCGGTGGGCGAGCCCTTCAGCCCCATCTTCTTCTCCGGCACCGCGGCGCTCAGCCCCTCGGCGTCGCCGGGGACCAGGAAGGCGGTGATGCCCCGCGGCCCCTCCGCGCCCGTACGCGCCATGACGGTGTAGAAGTCGGCGATGCCGCCGTGCGTGATCCAGGCCTTGGTGCCGGTGATCACCCAGTCGTCGCCGTCGCGCACGGCCCGGGTGCGCAGCGAGGCGGCGTCCGAGCCGGAGGCGGGCTCGGAGAGGCAGTAGGCGCCGAGCAGACCGCCGCCGAGCATCGCGGGCAGGTGCTCGGTCTGCTGCTCCTTGGTGCCGTAGGCGGCGAGCGCGTAGGAGGCGAGGGTGTGCACGCTGACGCCGAGGCCGACCGTGAGCCGGGCCGCGGCCAGCTCCTCCAGGACCTGGAGGTAGACCTCGTACGGCTGCTCACCGCCGCCGCACCCGGCGTCGTAGGGCAGGCCGAGCAGGCCGGACTCGGAGAGCAGGGCGAAGACCTCGCGAGGGAAGCGTCCGGCGTCCTCCTCCTCGGCCGCGTGCGGGGCGATCTCACGCTGCGCGATGTCGCGGACGAGCGAGATCAGATCCCGTGCCTCGTCCGTGGGCAGTTGCCGGTCCACCGGCTGCGGGGCGCGGTCGGGCATGGCGACGCTCTCCTCCCTGTCGGGCGCATCAGCGGACGTGCGCCTTGGGTGGAGGCGGTTCCGCCGGGTCGTTCGGGCCTGGCCGATGCTCGCACTCCCGGGTCGCGGAAGCGGCTGACCAGCGGCTGTGGGCTGTGAGTATGCCCGATTGGAGGCATCGAGTCACCAGTTAACGACCGCTTACTTCAAGAAGTGACCGGACCGGTGCCGGAGGCCTCCCCGGCACCCTTGATCCGGGAAATGGTCCTACCTATCGACCGCACTGGTCGTCCTCCCGGTCGGCGCCCGGCGGCACCGCTGCCGGCCCGGCGCAGGGGACGTACGAGAACGGCATCAAGGGACTGCAAGGTGCCGAGGACCAGCTGCCCGGCGACCGGCGCCGTGGCCGGCACGGCGTACGCCGAGTGCGGGGACGACGAGTGGAGTCACGACACTCCGCAGAGCATCGCGACCGAGATGACGTACAACGACCAGCAGGGACTGGGCGGCACGTTCTTCTGGGAGCTGAGCGGCGACACGGCGAACGGTGAGCTGATCGAGGCGATCGAAGACGATCAACTGACCTGATCCACGGAGGCGTGGGGGCGGGTCCGGCTCGGGTGCCCGCCCCGGCGCTATGCGTGCCGGTCGTCCCGCCGGGCGGGCGCCGGGGCCGGGCAGGCGGGGTCCAGCTCCTCGATGGCGCGCAGGGTCCCGCCGAGCGACTTCACCAGCAGGTCGCACATGGTCTCGCGGGGCAGCTCGGGGCGGCCGATCCAGTCCAGGGCGGCGCCCTCGACACTGCACACCCAGGCGAGCAGGCCCATGCGGGCCAGCGGACCGACGTCGGAACGGCCGTACGCCCCCTCGGCGATGGTGTCGACGATGGCCTCGCGCACCCCGTCCCGGATGGCGTGCACCTCGGCGTCGAAGCCGACCCCGCCGCTGACGATGGTGCGGTAGGCGGCCTGGTGGTGCTCGGCGTAGCGCAGGTATCCGTCGATGGTGCGGTGGACGCGGTCCACCTGCGGCCGTTCGGTGCCGCCCGCCGCGGTGGTGACCAGGTCGGCGACGGAGTCCTGGATGATCGCCAGGTAGTAGCCCCGCTTGGACTGGAAGTAGTAGTAGATCAGCCCCTTGGCGACATGCGCCTGGCGGGCGATGTCGTCCATCGAGAGCGCGTCGTACGACGTGTCGGCGAACAACCTCCGCCCGATGGCGATCAGTTCGGTCCGGCGCACCAGCGAGCGCTCGGTGCCGCGCGCCCGCGGACGGACGGCGGCACACTGTTGACTGATATTCAATTTCGACCCTGGTCTCCTACGAGTGGCAGGACACCCGCAGTATGGCAGGTCGCATCGTGGGACAGGTCACACCCGGATCACGTCACAGCAGACCCAGCTGGACCACCAGCATCGCGATCACCACGACGAGCGTCCAGCCCATGACGTGCTCGAGGATCTTCGGCCCGTCCTCCTTGGGGCCGCCGGTACGGACACGGACTGCTGCGGCGGTGTGTGCGCTCATGGCTTCTCGCTGGTCTCGACGTGCGGTGGACCCCCCGGCACCCCCCGGGGGCTTCCCGCGAGGTGACGCCGTCCACCATGCCACCGTGAGCGGCTTTTGCGGCGGAGACGTTGGTCACAGCAAACGGCCCCCCGGGCCGCGTCGGAGCGGTGCCGGGGGGCCGTCGTCGCGGCGCGGTCAGCGCACGCCCACCGCTTCGAGCGCCTTGCGCTGGCGCGGGCCGGGGTGCGCCGGGAAGTACAGGTAGCAGACGCCGCCGGTACCGGAGGCGACCTTGCCGGTGGCGTCGTACCGCTTGGTCCGGAGCCAGATGTTCTCCCACTCGCGCCGCTGGTAGACGCGGCGCACGGACTCGTTGTCGTCCGAGGCGGGGTCGTTGGCGATCACGTCGCCGTCGGCGGTGAAGCCGATCACGGTCATCAGGTGTCCCGAGGTGCCGTAACCGGCCCCGGTCAGCTCCTCCTCCAGGAAGGACTGGGACGTGATGGCCGGGATGCCGGCCGCGATCAGCGTCTCCAGGTCGGTGAGGGAGCCGAGGCGGGTGACCACGCCCTGCAGACCCTCGAAGGTGGCCGCGTAGGCGGCGTTGAAGGGCCAGTTGCCGCAGCCGGCGTACTGGTGGTCGTACGTGTACCGGGCCGCGTGACAGATCTGCGGGTCGGTGTACGCGGGATCGACCCAGGCGAGCTGTTCCTGGGAGAGCCGGCCGCCCCAGTACTCGATGACCATCTGCGAGGAGGTGGGGCTGCACCAGGCCTCGCCGCCGTTGTCGTACTCAGGGTACCGGCCCTTGTGGATCTCCTGCGAGTAGCGCGGGACGCGCAGTTCCTGGGCGAGGCCGGGGGCGGAGGCCGGGACGGTGAAACGGTCCGGGATGTCCGACCCCATGGCGCCGAGCCGCCAGACGGTGGGGGTCGACCTCGTCCCGGGACGGCGGTACAGCGTGAGCCGGAGCCGGTAGGAGGTCAGACGCAGGCCCGTCGACGCGTCGTCGATGGCGAAGGTGTCCGTCCAGACGCTGCTCCTGCCGTCACCCTGGTCGTCGACCGAGGTGCGCCGGATGTCCTGGGCGCCGTCACCGGCCGCCCAGCGGCCCATCACGTACCAGGGTGTGTCCGTGCCGTCGGAGTAGCGGCCCTTGAGCTCGACCTGCAGCCAGGTGCCGCCCGGGGTGTGCGCGTTCCAGGAGGCGATGACCTCGGTGGAGGGCACGGCGAGGCGGTGGACGGGCGAGGTCCAGGTCGCGTACTCCCAGGTGGCGGCCCTGCCGGTGTGCGGGTCGGCGTAGTCGGCGGTGCCGGCCGGGGCACCGATCGCGACACCGGGCCGGGCGCCCGCGACCGGACGGGCGCCTTCCGCGGTCCCTCGCCGCCAGTCGCGGAACGTGGTCCAGGCGCGGTGGTCGACCTGTCGGGAGGGGGTGCGGTCGCGGTCCGCCGGGCCGCCGCCCCCGACGGGCGAGGCGTGGGCGGTGGCCGGGACCGCGCCGGCCGCCACGGCGGTGGCGACGGCTGCGGCCAGGACGGTCCTGCGGGACGGCTGTTCGGCTCTGCTCATGGGTGGAAGACCCCCAGGTGTCCGAGTCGGGCGGGTCCGTAGCACGGCTGTGCGCCAACTATGACCGCGGGGACCCGGTCCTGCCAGCACTTCCGCGGACGCCACGCCATGAACATGGGTGTCGACCAGTGGCGTGGCGCGGGCACCGCGCGGGCGCGGTTAGAGTACGGGGGCCGTCGCCCGCCCCTTCGCGCAGCCCGGGACCCGCCATCCACGACCTCGCCGCCCTGCTCCGCCGGCTTCCTCCCTCCTGCGGCCCCGTGCGCCTGGTCGGCATCGACGGGCATGCCGGCTCCGGGAAATCCACGTTCACCGGGCGGCTGGCCACCGAGCTGGGCGGCGCCCCGGTGCTGCGCCTCGACGACATCGCCAGTCACGACGCGCTGTTCGACTGGACCGGCCGGCTGCTGAGCCAGGTGATCGAGCCCCTGGAGCGCGGTGACACCGCGTACTACGCCCCCTACGACTGGCGGACCCGGCACTTCGGAGCGCCCCGCCCGCTGCCGCCCGCCCCGGTGGTTCTGGTCGAGGGCGTGGGCGCGGGCCGCGAGGCGCTGCGCCCCCGCCTGGCCCGGCTGATCTGGATGGAGCTGCCGCGCGAGGAGGCATGGGCGCGCGGACGGGCGCGCGACGGAGTGGAGCAGGGGGCCTTCTGGGACGGGTGGATCCCGGCGGAGCGCCGGCACTTCGCCCACGACCCCTCGCGCCCCTTCGCACATCTTCTGGTACGCCAGAGCGAGGCGGGGTACGAGGTACTCCCGGGACCCGCGGCAACCACCTCCGAAGCCCCCTTCCTCACGCAGGGTGACGGGCCCTCCGCAATGTGTTGAACGTGTGAAGACCCCTCCGTGACAACGCGCCGGGGCGCCCCAACTGCGCTTGACCCAGGGGCCGTACAGGTCATACGTTCTGGATGTGCGGCCCTTCGGAGCCGCCGGCAGACGCGAAGCCCCCGGTTGTTCCCCCGTGATCGGGGGCTTCGTTCTGCCCTGAGAGCGCTTCCCGGCTGCTCCTCGGCGCGATCCGGTCACCCTCGGTCACCGGCTCGTACGCGTCCCGTCCGCCCCCACCTCGCGGAACGGCCTGCCCCGGCACCCTTCGGGGGAAAGACCACCGCGGGTACGATGCCCCTCGGTGCGACCTACGGGCTTCTGCCGCGCGCACCTCGCAACTCCGGTCCGCGGCGGAGCCGTTGACCGAGGCGGTCGGCGGGCGACGGCTCGACGGCATACCGACGGGGGCACGGTACGTGGGGGACGGGATGGATCTGGGCACACGGGGCCCTCAGGCCCCGGCCGACCTCGCCTGGCTGCGCGGCGTGGACGCCTACACCATGGGGGCCTATCCGCAGGCGGAGGAGGAGTTCCGGGCCGCGGTCCGCATCGATCCCGCGATGGCCGACGGCTGGCTGGGCCTGCACGCGCTGCGCGTGGACACCACCAACGCGCTGCTCCGGATGTTCCGGCACCGGGACCGCTTCGGTGAGCAGCGTGCCCGCCACCGCCGGACGCTCAATTCCTGGTACTGGCTGGGCTGGTGGGTGCAACCCGTGCTGGAGAACCCCCGCGATCTGCTGCTGGCGCACGCCTCCCACTGGCTGGACGGCCGCCACGTCCCCGAGCTGGACCGGGCCCTGGCCGGGCTGCCGCCCGTGGACGCCGATCCCCAGGTCCGCTTCCTGCATGCCTGCCGCGCCTACCTGGTCAAGGACTGGGAGCAGCTCGTGCGGCACACCGACCCGCTGCTCGGCGATCCCCTGCTGGGGATCGAGGCCGGCCTGTTCAGCGGCATGGCGCGGGTGCGGCTGGAGATGTACGGGCAGGCCGAGCCGCTGCTGTCGGCGGCCCTCATGCGGTGCCGCAGCGAGCAGCCGCAGCGCAAGGAGCTGCGCTACTGGCTGGCGCGGGCCCACGAGGGGACGGGCCGCAGCGCCGCGGCGCTCCCGCTGTACCGGGCCGTGCACCGCGTCGACCCCGCCTTCATGGACACATCGGCCCGGCTGGCGGCGATCGCCGAGGGGGACGGCTACGACGACACGGCCGACCTCGCCGGGCTCGCCCAGCCCGGTACGGGACCGGACTGCCTGGACGGCACCGACGGACTCGACCCGCTCTTCGGCGCCGAGGAACGCGACCTCAAGCTCTCCGTGCCCCAGCCCTCGCCGGCCGCCCCGCTGCCCCCGCTGACCGGTCCGGCGGTGCGCGAGAAGGCCGACGGGCCGGTCCCCTCGCTCCCCACCGGGCCCACCGACCCCGCGTTGCTGGAGGAGGCGCTCGCCGAGCTGGAGCGCATGGTGGGCCTGGAGCCGGTGAAGCGGCAGGTCAAGGCCTTGTCCGCGCAGCTCAACATGGCGCGGCTGCGGGCCGGGCAGGGCCTCCCGGTCCAGCCGCCCAAACGGCACTTCGTCTTCTCCGGCCCCTCCGGCACCGGCAAGACCACCGTGGCCCGCATCCTGGGCCGCGTCTTCTACGCCCTCGGCCTGCTCGGCGGTGACCACCTCGTGGAGGCGCAGCGGGCCGACCTGGTCGGCGAGTACCTGGGCCAGACCGCCGTGAAGGCCAACGAACTGATCGACTCCGCGCTGGGCGGCGTCCTCTTCGTCGACGAGGCGTACTCCCTGTCCAACTCCGGCTACGGCAAGGGCGACGCCTACGGCGACGAGGCGCTCCAGGTCCTGCTGAAGCGGGCCGAGGACAACCGCGACCACCTCGTCGTCATCCTCGCCGGCTATCCGGAGGGCATGGACCGGCTGCTGGCCGCCAACCCCGGGCTGTCCTCCCGTTTCACGACCCGCGTGGACTTCCCGTCGTACCGGCCGCTGGAACTCACCTCGATCGGTGAGGTGCTCGCGGCCGAGAACGGCGACGTGTGGGACGAGGAGGCGCTCGACGAGCTGCGTTCCGTCGCCGGGCACGTGGTGGACCAGGGTTGGATCGACGAGCTGGGGAACGGGCGGTTCCTGCGGACGCTCTACGAGAAGAGCTGCGCGTACCGGGACCTGCGGTTGTCGGTGTACCCCGGGGCGCTGACGCGGGACGACCTGGCCACCCTGCGGTTGCCCGATCTCATGCAGGCCTACGGGGAGGTGCTCTCGGGAAGGGGGCCGCAGGACCCGCCGGCGCCCTGAGTCCGGAGCTAGGTGGCCAGCGTCACCTCCCGGTGGGCCGGGTCCCGTACCTCCCCCACCAGCAGCTCCAGTACGTCCTCCAGGGCGACCACGCCCAGCACCCTCCCCGACGCGTCCGTCACCTGGGCCAGGTGGGTGGCGGCGCGGCGCATCACGGTGAGGGCGTCGTCGAGGGGCAGTTCGGGGCGGAGGGTCGTCATCGGGCGCCAGAGGTGCTGCGGGACGGCCCGGTCCGAGTCCTCCAGGTCCAGGACGTCCTTGACGTGGAGATAGCCCATGAAGGCGCCCTTGTCGACCGCCACCGGGAAGCGCGAGTACCCGGTGCGGGCGGTGAGACCGACGATCTCGCCCGGGGTGACCGACGGGCTGACCGTCACCAGCGACTCCCGGCCGAGGAGCACGTCCGTCACGGGACGGGAGCCCAGTTCCAGGGCGTCCTCGAGGTGTTCCTGCTCTTCCGGGTCGAGCAGGCCGGCCTGGCCGGCGTCCTCCACCAGCCGGTTGAGCTGTTCGCTGGTGAAGACGGCCTCGATCTCGTCCTTGGGCTCGACGCGGCACAACCGCAGGATGCCGTGGGCGCAGGCGCCGAGCGCGACGGTGACCGGCCGGCAGAGGCGGGCGAAGGCGACCAGGCCGGGGCTCAGCCACAGCGCGGTCTTCTCGGGGGCGGCCATCGCGAGGTTCTTCGGGACCATCTCGCCGATGACGAGGTGGCAGAAGACCACGGCGGCCAGTGCGATGACGTAGCCGAGCGGGTGGATCACGCCGTGCGGCAGGTGCATCCACCCGAAGACCGGCTCCAGCAGACGGGCGACCGTCGGCTCGGCGACCGCGCCGAGCGTCAGCGAGCAGACCGTGATGCCGAACTGTGCCGCGGCCATCATCTGCGGCAGCCGCTCCAGCCCGTACAGCACCTGCCGGGAGCGGGCGGTGCCGAGGGGTTCGATCTGGCTGCGGCGCACCGAGACGAGCGCGAACTCGGCGCCGACGAAGAAGCCGTTGGCGAGGACGAGCAGCGCGGCGAAGAGGAGTTGCAGCACGCTCATCGGGCGGCCTCCAGCACGGACGCCGGCGCCGTGCGCACCAGTCGTATCCGCTCGGCGCGGTAGTGGCCGACCTGGCGGACCGAGAGCCGCCAGCCGGGCAGTTCCGCCCGGTCTCCGACGGCCGGGATGCGGCCGAGCAGACCGGCGACCAGACCGGCCGCCGTCTCGTACGGCCCTTCCGGGGCCTCGAGGCCGATGCGCCGCAGGGCGTCGACGCGGCAGCTGCCGTCCACGTCCCAGGCGGGGCGGCCGTCCTCGGGCGGGGCGGCGGCGAGTTCGGGGACGTCGAGGCCGTCGTGCTCGTCGCGGACCTCGCCGACGATCTCCTCGACGATGTCCTCCAGGGTGACGACGCCGGCCGTGCCGCCGTACTCGTCCACGACGACCGCGATGGGCTGCTCGCTGCGCAGGCGGGTGAGCAGGGGCCGGACGGGCAGCGTCTCGGGGACGAGCAGCGCCGGGCGGGCGATGCGGCTCGCGGGAGTGCGCAGCCGGTCGTGCGCGGGGACCGCGAGGGCGTCCTTGAGGTGGACCATGCCGACGATCTCGTCGATCTTTCCCCGGTAGACGGGGAAGCGGGACAGGCCGGTGGCGCGGGTCAGGTTGACCACGTCCTCGGCGGTGGCCGACGCGTGCAGGGAGCTGACCTTCACGCGCGGGGTCATGACGTGCTGCGCGGTCAGTCCGCCCAGCGAGAGGGTCCGTACGAAGAGGTCGGCGGTGTCCTGCTCCAGTGCGCCGGCCCGGGCGGAGTGCCGGGCCAGGGAGACCAGTTCGCCGGGGGTGCGGGCGGAGGCCAGCTCTTCGGCCGGTTCGATGCCGAGTGCGCGGACCAGGCGGTTGGCGACGGCGTTCAGCGCGGCGATCACCGGGTGGAACAGCCGGGCGAAGGCGTGCTGCGGGCCCGCGACGAAGCGCGCGACCTGCAGGGGCCGGGAGACCGCCCAGTTCTTGGGCACCAGCTCGCCGATCACCATCTGCACCGCCGAGGCCAGCAGCATGCCGACGACGACCGCGACGCCGGGTACGGCGCCGTCGGGGATGCCGGTCGCCGTGAACGGGCGGTCCAGGAGCCGGGCGAGCGCCGGTTCGGCGAGCATGCCGACCACGAGGGAGGTGAGGGTGATGCCGAGCTGGGTGCCGGAGAGCTGGAAGGACAGCTCCCCGAGGGACTCGACGACCCGGCGGGCGCGTCGGTCGCCGTCGGCGGCGGCCTGTTCGGCGTCCGGACGTTCGACGGTCACCAGGCCGAACTCGGCGGCGACGAAGAAGCCGTTGGCGAGGATGAGCAGGAACGCGGCTGCCAGGAGCAGCAGGGGGGTGGTCATGATACCGCCGCCTGGGGGGAGTCACAGCAGGGGGCGGCGCAGGTACTGCAGGACGATCCGTCCATCGCCGGAGGGGGTCACTCCTCGGGTAGCAGGAACCCCCGCGCCCCGGGCGGAGCGACAGGGGTGAGGACGCGGCGGCCGCGTCGTCGTTCCCAGATTAATCAGGAAAAGGGCGCCTGCGGCAGGGGCGCCGCTCCCGCGTCAGTCGCGGGGCCCCTCGGGGGCGGCGGTGGAACGGGCCTCGACCAGGGCGCGCAGGGCCCGCGCGTCCTGGATGGCGCGCTGCCGGGCGATGCCCGGCTGGATGCCGAGGGCGGGCAGGCTGGTGCCGTCGCTGAGGTCGAGGAAGGCCCAGGGGTCGCCCTGCCGGAGGTTGACCCGCAGGATCTCGGCCCAGGCGAGGCGCCGCTTGTTGGTGAGGTTGACGACGGTGACGCCCGCCTCGTCGGCGGTGACCCGGGGCCGGGCCAGCAGGCACAGGACCCCGGCGAGGAGGAGGGCCGTCAGCGCGAAGCTGAGGCGCTCCCCCGCGCCGAGTCCCTCCAGCAGCATGCCGACCGCCGTGATCGCCGCGAAGGTGATCACGGCGAGGACGGTCAGGACCGCACGGGTGCGCCCCGGGCGGAAGGTCACCGGCAGGGCGGGCAGGTCCGGTGTGGTGTCGGGCATGGCGTCGCTCCGGGTCGTACTCAGAGACGGCAGGCGTGGATGGCCGTGGTCAGGATGGCCCGGGCACCGATCTCGTACAGGTCGTCCATGATCCGCTGCGCCTCCTTGGCGGGGACCATCGCGCGGACGGCGACCCAGCCCTCGTTGTGCAGCGGGGAGACGGTCGGGGACTCCAGACCGGGGGTGAGCGCGACGGCCCTCTCGAGCTGCTCCACGCGGCAGTCGTAGTCCATCATCACGTACGTCCGGGCCACCAGGACGCCCTGGAGGCGGCGCAGGAACTGCTGGACCTTGGGCTCGGTGGTCTCGTCGGGCTCCGCGCCGGCCCGGCGGACCACCACGGCCTCGGACGTCATGATGGGCTCGCCGAAGACCTCCAGACCCGCGTTGCGCAGGGAGGTGCCGGTCTCGACGACGTCCGCGATGACCTCGGCGACTCCCAGCTCGATGGCGGTCTCGACGGCTCCGTCGAGGTGGACGACGGAGGCGTCGACGCCCCGGTCGGCCAGGTAGGCCGCGACGATGCCCTCGTAGGAGGTGGCGACGGTGCGGCCCTCGAGGTCGGTGACGCCGTTCGCGGTGCCCGGCTTGCCGGCGAAGCGGAAGGTGGAGCGGGCGAAGCCGAGCGGGAGGATCTCCTCGGCCTCGGCGCCGGAGTCGACCAGCAGGTCCCGGCCGGTGATGCCGATGTCGAGCCGGCCGGAGGAGACGTAGATCGCGATGTCGCGGGGGCGCAGGTAGAAGAACTCGACCTCGTTCGTCGGGTCGACGACGCGCAGTTCCTTGGACTCGCGGCGCTGCTGGTAGCCGGCCTCATGCAGCATCTCCCCCGCGGGGCCTGACAGGGAACCCTTGTTGGGGACGGCGATGCGCAGCATGAGGTCGGCTTCCTTTGCGTGGTGGGGGTGGAGGAGGGGGGTCCGGCTTCACAGGTGGGCGTAGACGTCGTCCAGGGAAATGCCGCGGGCGACCATCATCACCTGGACGTGGTACAGCAGCTGGGAGATCTCCTCGGCCGCCGCGTCCTTGCCCTCGTACTCGGCGGCCATCCAGACCTCGGCGGCCTCCTCGACGACCTTCTTGCCGATGGCATGGACCCCCTTGTCCACCAGCTCGGCGGTGCGGGAGGTGGCGGGGTCGCCGTTCGCGGCCTTGTGCTGGAGCTCGGTGAAGAGCTCCTCGAAAGTCTTCTTGGACATGGTGGCGCCCACTTTACGCTTAGTGCCGGCCGGCCTGACGCCACGGTTCGGATACTGAGCGGAGCGTGGCCGCCGTGGCGACGGCCGCGGTCACCGCCTCGTGCCCCTTGTCCTCGCTGGACCCCTCGATACCGGCCCGGTCCAGGGCCTGTTCCTCGGTGTCGCAGGTCAGAACGCCGAAACCGACGGGGACACCGGTCTCCACGGAGACCTGGACGAGGCCCTGGGTCACGCCCTGGCACACGTAGTCGAAGTGGGGGGTGCCACCGCGGATGACCACGCCGAGGGCGACGATCGCGTCGTAGCCGCGGCCCGCGAGGACCTTGGCGACCACCGGGAGCTCGAAGCTGCCGGGCACCCTGAGCAGGGTCGGCTCGTCGATGCCCAGCTCGTGCAGGGCGCGCAGCGCGCCGTCCACCAGTCCGTCCATCACCTTGTCGTGCCACTGCGCCGCGACGACGGCGACCCGCAGGTCCCCCACGTTGCGTACGGACAGGTCCGGTGCGCCCTTGCCGCTCATGTCTCTCCTGGAGTCCTTGCTTACTGGTTGCCGCAGGTGGACACGGGGGTCGTGTCCAGCCAGGGCAGGTCGTGTCCCATGCGGTCCCGCTTGGTGCGCAGGTAGCGGAGGTTGTGCTCGCCGGCCTGGACGGGCATCGGTTCGCGGCCGGTGACCTCGATGCCGTGCCGTTCCAGGGCGTCGCTCTTGTCCGGGTTGTTGGTCATCAGGCGGACGGCGCGCACGCCGAGGTCCCGGAGGATCTGGGCGCCGGCGCCGTAGTCGCGGGCGTCGGCGGGCAGGCCGAGTTCCAGGTTGGCGTCGAGGGTGTCCCGGCCGCGCTCCTGGAGTTCGTAGGCGCGCAGCTTGGACATCAGGCCGATGCCGCGTCCCTCGTGGCCGCGCAGGTAGACGACGACGCCCCGGCCCTCGGCCTGGATACGGTCGAGGGAGGCGTCGAGCTGGGGGCCGCAGTCGCAGCGCTGGGAGCCGAAGACGTCGCCGGTGAGGCACTCGGAGTGGATGCGGACCAGGACGTCCGCGCCGTCACCCAACTCGCCGTGCACGAGGGCGACGTGCTCGACGCCGTCGACGGTGGAGCGGTAGCCGTACGCCGTGAACGCGCCGTGCCGGGTGGGCAGGTGGACCTCGGCCTCGCGGCGGACGGTGGGTTCCTCGCTGCGGCGGTAGGCGATCAGGTCCTCGATGGAGATGATCGTCAGGCCGTGCTTGCGGGCGAACGGGATCAGCTCGGGCAGGCGCAGCATGCGCCCGTCCTCGCCGGCGATCTCGACGATGGCGCCGGCCGGTCGCAGGCCGGCGAGGCGGGCGAGGTCGACGGCGGCCTCGGTGTGGCCGTTGCGGACCAGGACGCCGCCGGTACGGGCGCGCAGCGGGAAGATGTGGCCGGGGCGGACCAGGTCGTCCGGTTCGGCGGTGCCGCTCGCCAGGAGCCGGAGGGTGGTGGCGCGGTCGGAGGCGGAGATGCCGGTGCTCACGCCGTGGGCGGCGGTGGCGTCCACCGAGACCGTGAAGGCGGTCTTCATCGACTCGGTGTTGTCGTCGACCATCTGCGGGAGGCGGAGCCGGTCCAGTTCACCGCCCTCCATGGGGGCGCAGATCAGGCCGCGGCACTCGCTCATCATGAAGGCGACGATCTCCTCGGTCGCCTTCTCGGCGGCGATGACGAGGTCGCCCTCGTTCTCGCGGTTCTCGTCGTCGACGACCACGACCGGGCGGCCGGCGGCGATGTCGGCGACGGCCTGCTCGACGGGGTCGAGGAGCAGGTCCTCGGGGCCGTCGGTGCTGTAGAGGACGGGTGCCGTGCTCATGCGGGCGCTCCTTCCGGGACGGGCCGCGCCGCGGTGCGGGAGCGCAGCCACCAGTCGCGCAGGCCCCACAGGACGAGCGCGCCGTAGATGACGTAGACGAAGCCGGAGAAGGCGAAGCCGTTGGCGAAGTTCAGCGGGACGCCGACCAGGTCGACCAGTAGCCAGGCGAACCAGAACTCGACCATGCCCCGGGCCTGGGCGTACATGGCGACGACGGTGCCGACGAAGATGTACGCGTCCGGCCAGGGGTCCCAGGACAGGGTCGGGTAGGCGGTGAACAGGCCGCCGACCGCGAGGGTGCCGACGGCCGCGGCGGCGGCCAGGGCGCCGCGTTCGCGCCAGGTGGCGAACCGGACGGCGATGGAGCCGTCCTGGGTCTGCCGCCGGCCGCGGTTCCACTGCCACAGGCCCCAGGTGGCGACGATCATGACGACGACCTGCTTGCCCGCGCTGCCGGAGAGGTGGGCGGTGGCGAAGGCCGTGAAGAGGACGAGCCCGGAGACGAACTGCACGGGCCAGGTCCAGATCGAGCGCCGCCAGCCGAGCGCGAGGCCGAGCAGACCGATCACGTTGCCGATCATGTCCGACCACTTGATGTGCTGGCCGAAGAGCGTGAACGCCTCGGAGTTGAGCCAGTTCACCGGGTGCCCCCCTGGGCGCCGAGCAGGCGCTCGACGTACTTGGCGATGACGTCCACCTCGAGGTTGACCGGGTCGCCGGGCTGCTTCAGGCCCAGCGTGGTCAGGGCGAGGGTGGTGGGGATGAGGCTGACGGTGAAGAAGTCGGGGCCGGCGTCGACGACGGTGAGGCTGATGCCGTCGACGGTGATGGAGCCCTTCTCCACGACGTAGCGCGCGAGGTCCGCGGGCAGGGAGATCTTCACGATCTCCCAGTGCTCGGAGGGCTTGCGTTCGAGGATCTCGCCGGTGCCGTCGACGTGGCCCTGCACGATGTGCCCGCCCAGGCGGGCGCCGACGGCGGTGGGGCGCTCCAGGTTGACGCGGGAGCCGACGGTGAGGGCGCCCAGGCTGGAGCGGTTCAGGGTTTCGGCCATCACGTCGGCGGTGAACTCGTCACCCTCGTGGCCGACGACCGTGAGGCAGACGCCGTTGACGGCGATGGAGTCGCCGTGCCGTGCGCCTTCGGTGACCGCGGGGCCGCGCAGGCGGAAGCGGCAGGCGTCGTCGAGGGTCTCGACGGCGGTGATCTCGCCCAGCTCTTCGACGATTCCGGTGAACACTTCCCGGGTCCTCCTGCCTCTTCGGGCACGGACTCCGGGGCTGTCGAGAGCGACAGACGTCGCGAGCGAGGACACCGGGGGCGACGCCGGACGGGACCCGCCCGGCAACGGGCGAGCCCAGAGATCGGCGGCGCGCACGTGTGCTCGCCCGCCGCGCACTGCCTCCCATCCGGACTTTAACCGTCGGTCCAGGAATTTCACCTGGTCAACCGGTCGCTGGAGGCGACCGGGTCGCGGACTGTAACCGCCGGTTCGGACTTTCACCGACCCCGGAGTGCGCTGCTTCTGGTACAGGGTCAGTGTGCCACGCCCGGTCGCGGTCCATGCGGACGGAGTGTGTGGAGTGGCTCACAGACCCCGGCTGCTTCGCCGACGACGGCACCCGCGTGGACTCGGGCGGCTTCTACTCGATGGCCGCCCACGCCGGCGGTTCGGTCGACCAGGCGGGCGTCGACACCTTCGCGGACTCGGCGGTGGACTTCGTCCGGGCGTACGGCTTCAACGGCGTCGACATCGACTGCGAGTACCCGACGACGACGAAGGCCGCGGGCAACCCGCTCGGCCGGTTCTTCGCGGGCGGCCGCCGGGCAGGGCCGGTCGAGGGCTGCGCGGCACTGATGAAGACGCTGCGTGAGAAGCTCGACCGCGCGGGCGCCGCGGACGGCAGGCACTACCTCCTCTCCGTCGCCACCTGCCGGTGTCGACGCCGTCGAACTGGACGGTGGCGTTCGGCGGGAGGACGTACTCCCTGACGCGCGACCTGGCCCGGGGGACGACCGCGGTGGAGCCCGGGACGGACACACCGGCCCCGACGCCCACGCGCACCGGGGCGCCGAGCCCGACGGACGGCGCCGGGCCGTGCGCGGCGGGCGCCGGGCCGTGCGCGGCGCCGGCCTGGAACACGGCCACGCCGTACGGGGGTGGAGTCATCGTGTCCCATGTGGGGCACTCGTGGAGGGCCAAGTGGTGGACGAAGGGCGAGGAGCCCAAAACCACCGGTGAGTGGGGCGTCTGGCAGGACCTCGGCGCCTGCTGACCCCGGCGGGACCGGCCCGGCGGCGGTGACGACGGCCCTTGCCCGCCGCCGGGTCTCCCGAGGTTCGCCGCCGGGCTTCTGGCAGGGCGGGACGCGTGATGACCGCGACCGCCGAGGAGTTCGAGCGCCACCGGCCGGGTCTGTTCGCCCCGGCCGACCGCATGCTGGGCGCCGCCCACGAGGCCGAGGACGCCGTGCAGGACGCCTACCCGCGCTTCAGCGCTCGACGGCGTGGACACGGTGGTGCACCGCGCGTCCAGCCCGCGCGGGGGTGACGAGCAGGCGGCGGCCCACCTGATCACGACGGCGCGGCGGGCCGGGGCGGGGTATCCGGTTCACTTCTCGATCGTCGGCGTCGCCCGGGTGCCGGCTACCACCGCTCCGAGTTCGCGGTCGAGCGACGGGGTCAGGAGGCGGGGCTCGGCTGGACCGTGCTGCGGGCGGCGGCCCGGTTCCACACAGTGGTGGTGCAGGTCCTCCGGGGGCTGAACTACCGCTCCGGCGGTGCGAACAGGGTGTCCTGGGCGCGATCGCGGGCGGTCAGCAGTGCCCCGCGCAGGACGGCTCCGCCGCCCAGCGTGGTGGGCCGCACCTCGGTGGCCAGCGGCGACATGCGGCTGAGGCGATGCTGGACGCGGGTGGCCAGCGCGTCGGCGCCGGCCCGGCCGACCTCGCCGGCCAGCACCACGCAGCCGGGGTCCAGGACCGAGACGACGGCGGCGGTCCCGAGGGCGACCCGGTCGGCGAGCGCGTCGAGGAAGCGGGCGGCGGCCGGGACGGTGCCGGACCGGCGCACCGCCTCCCGCACCAGCGCGGCGGCGTGCCGCTCGGGCTCGTCGGGCGGCGCCGTCACTCCGTGCTCCGCCGCGAGGGCCACGACCGCCGCCGCACCGGCCACGGAGTGGAAGCCGCCGTCGCAGTCGGTGGCCGACGGCAGTCCCGACGTGCCCGGCACCGGCAGGAAGCCGATCTCGCCGGCGCCACCGGACACACCCCGCCGCAGCGTGCCGTCGAGGACCACCGCGGCACCGATACCGAGGCCGAGCCAGAGCAGGACGAACGTGTCCCGGTCCCGGGCCGCCCCGTCGCGCTGCTCGGCCAGGGCGGCGAGGTTGGTCTCGTTCTCGACGCCGATCCGCGCCTCGGGGAACGTCTGCTGCAACGCCGCCACCAGCCGGCGGTGCCACTCGGGCAGTCCGGTGGAGTCCCGCAGCTCGCCGTTGGCCGGATCGATCAGGCCGGGAGCGCCGATGCCGACGGTGTGCAGCCGCGCGGCGCCGGCCTCCTTCGCCGCGCGCTCGACCAGACCCACCGCCCGCTCCACCGCGGGCCCCGTCCCGGCGTCGTCGCCGATCGGCGCGGACCCCTCGGCGAGCACCCGGCCGAGCAGGTCGGACACCAGCACGGCGACGCCCTCGGTGCGGACGTCGAGGGCGGCGAGGTGGGCGCGGTCGGCAACGATGCCGTACAGCTTGGCGTTCGGCCCGCGGCGCTGCTCGCCGGACTCCCCGGCGACCTCGATCAGGCCGGAGGCGGTGAGGCGTTCGACGAGGTCGGCCACGGTGGGCCGGGACAGACCGGTCAGCTGCTTCAGCCGCCCCGCCGTCAACGGGCCCTCCTGCTGGAGCAGGCGCAGGGCGAGCCGGTCGTTGATGGCCCGGGCGGTGCTCGGGGATGCGGGCATGCCGGGATCCTTCCAGATCGGCGGCGCGGAGGCTCACACCGGTGCGCCCTATCTATCAGGCAGGGTTCCTGATAGTTTACGCGGCGCAGCGAAGCGGTGGCCCGGTGGCGCAGCGAACCGGCGGTACCGGGAAGCCGAGCCGGCGAGGCCCGACGGAGGGGATGCGAGCATGAGCACAGTGGTCTACGGGCGACGCGAGGTGAGGCGTGCCCGTCACGCCGTGGCGGCGGTGTTCGCCGTGCACGGCGCCGTCACCGGCTCGTTCGCGACCCGGGTGCCGTGGATCCAGGACCACGCCGGGGTGAGCGCCGGCCAGTTGGGACTCGCGCTCGCCTTCCCGGCGCTCGGCGCCTCCGTCGCCATGCCGCTGGCCGGCAGCGTCAGCCACCGCTTCGGCGCCCGCACCGCCCTGCGCGGGCTGCTGGCCCTGTGGACCCTGGCACTGGTCCTGCCGTCCCTCGCGCCGAACCTGCTCACCCTCTGCTTCGCCCTGTTCGTCTACGGCGCCACGGCGGGCATGTCGGACGTGGCGATGAACGCGCTCGGTGTGGAGGTCGAGAACCGGCTCGACAAGTCGATCATGTCCGGTCTGCACGGCATGTGGAGCGCGGGCGCCCTGATCGGCTCGGCGGCCGGCACACTCGCCGCCCACCTGGGCTCGGACGCCCGGCTGCACCACGTCCTGGCCGCCGCGGTGCTGACCGTGGCGGGCCTGGTCGCCTGCACCTGGGTGCTGGACCTCCAGCCCGCCGAGGACGAGGACCCGCCGCCGAGGTTCGCGCTGCCGCCCCGGTCGGCGCTGCTGATCGGGGCGGTCGGGTTCTGCGCGGTGTTCGCGGAGGGCGCGAGCCTGGACTGGTCCGCGGTCTACCTGCGGGACGAGTTGGAGACCTCGGCCGGCCTGGCGGCGGCGTGCACCACGGGCTTCACGCTCACCATGGCCCTGGCCCGGTTCGCCGGCGACAAGGTGGTGGACCGGTTCGGCGCGGTGCGCACGGTCCGGGTGAGCGGTGTGCTGGCCGCCCTCGGCGGTCTGCTCATCGTCCTCGGGGGGCATCCGGCGGTGGCGATGACCGGCTTCGCGCTGATGGGCCTCGGCATCGCCGTGGTCGTGCCACTGTGCTTCGCCGCGGCCGGGCGCGCCGGCTCCAACCCCAGCCTGGCCATCGCGGGCGTCGCCACCATCACCTACACCTCGGGCCTGGTCGCGCCGAGCGCGATCGGCGGCCTGGCCGAGGTGACCAGCCTGGTGGTGTCCTTCGGCCTGGTGACCGCGCTGACCTGCTGTCTGGTGGTGTTCGCGAAGGTGCTGCGCGCCGGGGACCGGGACCGCCCGAAGATCAGTCCGTCGACCGCAGGAGTGCCCGGCCGGCAGTCCTGAAGGTGTCGCTCCACGGCGCCGGACGCAGCGTCTCGGAGTCCAGCCGGACCAGCACCCGGGTGCCGCGGGCGTACGTGGTGGCGCCGTCCGCCGAGCAGAACCGGAAACCGTAGGTCAGCCCGGTCGTGCCGAGCCGGTCCAGCCAGAGGTGGACGGCGTACGCACCCGGCCGGGTGACCGGCGCCTCGTACGTGATGGTCAGTTCCTTGACCGCGTTGCAGGCGTCGCCGGCCGCCGCCCAGTCGCCCTCGAAGCGGAACCCGTACTCGGTCCACAGCCCGGCCCAGGCCCGCTCGACCATCACGGGATAACGGGCGTTGTGCAGCAGGCCGAGTGCGTCCAGGTCGTCGAAGTGGACGGTGACGGGGACGAGCCGGCCGTGGGAGAGGGCGGGGTCGGTGGGGGCTTCGGTGGTCACGGCGGGCTCCTGGATGGTGCGCGGTGGTGCTGATGAACGGACGATCCCCTCCATCCTAAGCGGACGCTCAGCATGCTCTTTCGGGAAGGTGCAGGTCAGTGGCACGGCCGGGCACCCCTGACAATGGTCCGGACAGTCCTCAGTACAGAGAAAGCGAAACCTCACCATGGACCTCGGCGTGCGCTGGAAGCTGCACGGTGACGGGCGCACGCCCGCACCCGGAGCGGTGGTCCGCCCCGACGAACGGCTCTCGTGGCCCCGTACGGCCGGGCTCGGCGCCCAGCACGTGGTGGCCATGTTCGGGGCGTCCTTCGTGGCTCCGGTCCTGATGGGCCTGGACCCCAACCTCGCGATCATGATGTCGGGCGTGGCGACCGTCATCTTCCTGCTCGCCACCCGCGGCCGGGTGCCCAGTTATCTGGGCTGCTCGCTCTCCTTCGTCGGCGTCGCCGCGGTGATCCGCGCCCAGGGCGGCACCAGTGCCACGGTCACCGGCGCGGTGCTGGTCGTCGGCGCCGCGCTGTTCCTGGTGGGTCTCGCCGTGCAGCGGTTCGGGGCGCGGATCATCCACGCCGCGATGCCGCCGATCGTCACCGGCGCGGTGGTGATGCTGATCGGCTTCAACCTGGCCCCGGTCACCGCCTCCACCTACTGGCCGCAGGACCAGTGGACGGCGCTGCTGGTGATGCTGTTCACCGGTCTGGCCGTGGTCTGCCTGCGCGGTTTCTGGTCCCGGATCGCGATCTTCCTGGGGCTGGTCTTCGGCTACGTCCTCTCCTGGGCCCTCGACCGGGTCTTCGGGAGAATCCACTCGGTGGACGGCAGCGGCAAGCTCACCGACCACTGGCGGCTGGACCTCTCCGCCGTGGGCCAGGCCGACTGGATCGGCCTGCCGGCCTTCCACGGACCGAGCTTCGAGTGGTCGGCGATCCTGGTCGCCCTGCCCGTCGTCATCGCGCTCGTCGCGGAGAACGCCGGGCACGTCAAGGCGGTCGGCGAGATGACCGGCGACCCGCTCGACGACAAGCTGGGCACGGCGATCTCCGCGGACGGCGTCGGCTCGATGCTGTCCACCGCGGTCGGCGGTCCGCCCAACACCACGTACTCCGAGAACATCGGCGTGATGGCCGCGACCCGCGTCTACTCGACAGCCGCCTACTGGGCCGCCGCGGGCTTCGCCCTCCTCTTCGGCGTCTGCCCCAAGTTCGGCGCGGTGGTGGCCGCGATCCCCGGCGGCGTCCTCGGCGGCATCACCGTCATCCTCTACGGCATGATCGGCCTGCTCGGCGCGCAGATCTGGGTCAACGCCAAGGTGGACCTGCGCAACCCGCTGAACCTGGTGCCGGCCGCGGCGGGCATCATCATCGGCGTCGGCAACGTCAGCATGGAGTTCACCGACACCTTCTCGCTCAGCGGCATCGCGCTCGGCACCGTGGTGGTCATCACCGGCTACCACGCGCTGCGGGCCTTCGCCCCGGCCCACCTCAAGACGCAGCAGCCGCTGCTCGACGAGGGCACGTCGTCGTACGACCGGGGGGCCGGGGCCTCGCACGACGAGAGGCCCGGCGGCGGCGACGGGGCTCAGCGCGCCAAGTCGTAGGCGTAGGACGGCGTGAAGGTGCCCGGCTCGCCTCTGCAGCCGTCCGACTCCCCCGGCAGCTTGACCCACAGGTAGGCGTCGATGCGCTCCGAGCCGGTGTTCAGCGTCGGTGCGCGGCCCAGTGTGCGGCCGTCCGGGTCGCACCACTCGCCGTCGGGCGGGGCGCCGTTGCCGTTGCGGCTGGTGTCGATGACGGCACCGAGGCTCGCGGGGCCGCCGAGGGCGTCGAGGACGGCGCGGTCGTAGGCGACCTCGTCGGCGGTGGCGTGGAAGTTGGAGACGTTGCTGAAGACACCGTCGGAGGAGGCGGCCGAGGCGGCGCCGGCCTGTTTCAGCCAGCCCGCCTGCTTGGCGGGCGCGTGCCAGCCCGAGTGCCCCGCGTCGAAGTAGACCCGGGCGTTCGGGTTGGCCTCCTTCAGCACCCTGCCCGCCCGGGCCAGCGAGGCGAAGCGGTCGGCGCGCTCACCGGCGGACAGGCACTCCGCCTGGGCGACCGAGTCGGGCTCCAGCACGACGATGACGTCACCGGAGCCGAGTCCGGCGGCGAACCGCTCGATCCAGGCGTCGTAGGCACCAAGGTGGGGCGCCCCGCCCTCGCTGTGGCCACCGCAGTCGCGGCCGGGTATCGCGTACGGCACGACGACCGGCACCCGGCCCTCCGCGGCGCCCCCGGACGTGACGGCCCGGACCCGGGAGGTGATGGTCGCGGGGGTGTGGTCGGCGAACCACACGGCGGCCGGATGGCCGGCTATCCGGGAGCCGATGACGTCCTGGCGCGGATCGTCGGGGTGGGACCGGACCCAGTCGAGTACCTGGGACTCGGGGTGGCGGTAGAGCCGGGTGGCGGTTTCCGCGCTCGGGGGCGCCTTCTTCGCGGGCCTCTTCTGCGGCGAGGGGCCGGAGCCCGCCTTCTTCGCCGACGGCGACGGCGAGGCGCCGGCCGACGGTGTCACCGACGGAGCCGAGGACGGGGACGGGGACGGCACGAGGGACGGGGAGGGCGGTCGCGGCGACCGCGTCACCTCCGGCCGTGCCTCGTCCGCGCCGCCGCCGCCGTCGTCGAGCGCGGACAGCATGCCGGTCACGGCGCCCATCACGACCACGACGGACGCCGCCGCGACCATGGCGCCGCGGCGGGCGGTACGCCTGCGTTCCGCCCTGCGAGCGGCCAGGCGCCGGGCACGAAGGCCTGACACGTACGGTTCCCCCTCCCACGCGCGGCGGGCGCGTTCCCCCGTTATGGGGAAGCGTCGGGCCCGCCGGCACTCCGGCCAGCCTAAAGCTGGGACCCTGCCGCCATGGCGCACTGCGAACAAGTACCGGTGGCCGTCCGGACGGTGGACTCGGTCCTCGCCCGGATGCGCGCCCTCGACGCGGCGCTGCCCGCCCGGGACGGGGTGGCGGTCTTCAACCGCGTCTACCTGACCGTCACCGGGGCGGCCGGCCGGCGCCCCGACGACGGCCGGTTCGCGGACGGCCGGGCCGCGAACGCGCTGGACGTGCGGTTCGCGGAGCGCTACCTGGCGGCCGTCGACGCGCTGGAGGAGGGGCAGCGGCCGCCCGCGTGCTGGCGGCCCCTGTTCCAGTTCCGCCGCCATCCCGGCGTACGGCCGCTGCAGTTCGCGCTGGCGGGCGTCCACGCGCACATCGGTCACGATCTCGCGCTGGCGGTGGTGGACACCTGTCGTACGCTCGACTGCGATCCCGTCGAGCTGGAGGACGAGTTCGACCGGGTGGGCGGTCTCCTCCTGTCGCTGGAGGAGCGCATCCGCGACGAGCTGATGCCGGGCCCCGACCTCCTCCGGGTCGCCGACCCGCTGACGCATCTGCTCGGTTCCTGGAGCCTGGACCACGCCCGGGACGCGACCTGGGCCGCGGCCCGCGCCCTGTGGGCCCTGCGCCGGCTCCCGGACGTCGCCGGGGAGTTCGCGGAGCGGCTGGACGCGGCGGTCGGCTTCGCGGCGCGGCTGCTGCTCACGCCCCTGCCGGACTGATCCGACCGTGCTTCCCGGCGCGCCCCGTGACGGCCGTACGGTGGGCGGACGGACCTCGCCGTCCACGCGCGCAGACGCCGGCGGGCGGCGGCCGGACGGCGGGCGACGCGGCCGGGACCGGCCTGGACGAGATCCTCATCGGTCCCGGGCGCTCCGCGCGGGGGCGCCCCCGGGAGGCTCCGCGCGGGGAGTCCGGGGAGCCGGCGGACACGGCCGCCGAGGGGGACGAGAGGCCGGGGCGGCCGGGCGCGGGTCCGCGGCCCCGCGGGCCCCCTCCCGGGTCAGTCCTCGGGAAGCTCGACCGGCGCGATCTCGTCGTAGACGTCGCCCGGTCCGGGGTTGGTCGCGTCGGTCGTCCCGCCGAAGTGGTGCATGACGCCCCAGACGGCGTTCAACGCGGTCTGGACGGCTCCCTCGGCCCAGCCGGCCGTCCAGGAGACGTCGTCGCCGGCGAGGAAGATGCCCCGCTTGTCCTCGGGCAGGTCCTCCTGCATGAAATGCGTGAACAGGCGCCGCTGGTAGCGGTAGTGACCGGGCAGGTTGGCCTTGAACGCACCCATGAAGTAGGGCTCGTTCTCCCAGGAGACCGTCACCGGGTTGCCGATGACGTGCTTCCTGATGTCGACCTTCGGGTAGATCTCGCCGAGCGACTTCAGCATGACCTCCATCCGCTCGTTCGCGGAGAGCGGCAGCCACTTCAGACTGTCGTCGCACCAGGTGTACGAGAGGCAGATGACGGCGGGCCTGTCCGGGCCGTCGTCCAGGAGGTAGGTGCCGCGGGTCATGCGGTCGGTGAGCGTCATCGACATGACGTCCCGCCCGGTCTCCTCGTCCTTGTCCAGCCAGAAGGGCCGGTCGACGGGTACGAAGAGCTTGGAGGACTCCATGTAGTGGGTGCGCTCGATCGCGGTCCAGTGGTCGATCGGGAAGAGCGAGTCGTCGCAGGCGATCTTCGAGAGCAGCATCCAGGACTGGGCGGTGAAGATCGCCGCCCGGTAGGTGCGGATGTCCCCGTCGGCGTCGGTCACGGTGATCCGGTTGCCGGCGGTGCGGTCCAGGCGCGTCACCGCGGGGCGCGGCTCGCCTTCCACGTGCAGGGACTTCAGCGAGGTGCCGTACGGCCAGTGGACGATCTTGTCCGGCTCGCGCTCCCAGAGCCGGAGCGGCAGCTGCTGGGAGCCGCCGACGATGCCGCGGTGGTGGTCGTCGGCCTCGGTGTAGACGACGCGGAGGATCTCCAGAATGGAGTTGGGGAAGTCCGTGTCCCAGCCACCCGTGCCGAAGCCGACCTGGCCGAAGATCTCGCGGTGCCGGAAGGACCTGAAGGCCTCGGAGTCGCAGAGGAAGCCGTAGAAGGTCTGGTTGTCGAGCTTCTCGACCAGCTGCGCCCATATCTCACGGATGCGCGGGACGTCGCGCTCGCGCAGGGCGCGGTTCATGTCGGAGAAGTCGGCGCCCTCCTCCAGGCACCTGGCCCAGGCGTCGGCCACGTCCCGGTAGACCTGCGGCAGGTCGTCGAGCGTCTCGGCGTAGTGCGACTCGCCCTTGAGGTCGACGACGGTCGAGGGCGTCGCCTCGGCGAGGGGGTTGGGGAACGGCCGGGTCTCCAGTCCCACCAGGTCGATGTAGTGCTGCAGGGCGGTGGAGGAGGGCGGGAAGCGCATCGCGCCCATCTCGGCGGTCAGGGACGGGTCGCAGCCGTCGAAGCCGACGGTCCGCAGCCGGCCGCCGATCCTGTCGGCCTCGTAGACGACGGGCTTGAGGCCCATCTTCATCAGCTCGTAGGCGGCCACGATGCCGGACATGCCGCCGCCGATGACGGCGACCTCGGTGCCGTGCTCGGTCGCGGGTACCTGGCCGAGACCGGCCGGGTGGGCGAGGTAGTCGTCGTACGCGTACGGGAAGTCCGGACCGAACATGGTGATCGGCGGCTGCTGGTCGTCTGCGTGCTCGATCGCGTTGGGCACGGTGGACGTCATGGGGTACGGACTCCTTGCACAGGTGGAACGGGGTGAGGGCGCGCGGGACCCGGGACTCGGACGAGGGCCCCGTAGAGACCGGGGCGGCGGTCCTCCAGGTACGGGTTGGCCTCGCGGGAGGCGGCGAGGAAGGCCGGGTCGACGTCGGCGAGGACCAGTTCCTCGGCCCGCCCGGCCCGGGCGCGGGCGGTTCCGTCCGGTCCGGCGAGTGCGGACAGCCCGACGAACTCGAACTCGCCCTCCCGGCCGACGCGGTTGACGTACGCCACGTACATCTGGTTCTCGAAGGCCCGCACCGGCACGACGGATTCGGCGACGAACTGGAAGGGGTGCATCTGCGCGGTCGGGACGAGCAGCAGGTCGGTGCCGGCCAGGGCGTGGGCGCGGACGTTCTCCGGGAACTCCACGTCGTAGCAGATCATCAGGCCGACGGTGACCCCGTCGAGCCGGGCCTGGACGACGGACCGTTCGCCGGGGGTGAAGTGGTCGCGCTCGAAGCAGCCGAAGAGGTGGGTCTTGCGGTAGTTGGCCAGGCGGCTGCCGTCGGCGGCGATCAGCTGGACGGAGTTGAACACGTCCGCGCCGGCCCGCTCCGGGTAGCCGTACGCGACGGCGAGGCCGTGGCGCCCGGCGATCTCCGCGACCGCGTCGGCCGAGTCGCCGTCGGCGGGCTCGGCGAGGGCGGCGACGGCGTCGCCGATCGCGTACCCGGTGAGGAACAGTTCGGCGGTGACCAGCAGCCCGGAGCCCGCGGCGGCGGCCCGGCCCGCGGCCTCGTCGAGGACCTTGAGGTTCTCGACGGTGGAGCCGGGCCGGCCGGAGCTCTGGAGCAGGGCGGTACGCATGCGTGTTCCTCACCGGTGGGAGGGGGGTCGGGGGCCAGATAGACGGTACGGTCGGCGGACTCGGCCGGACAAGCGGCACCCGTTGCGCGGTGGTGAACGTTTCGTTGCGTCCGCCGCGCACCCGGCGGCGATTCGTTGCGCACCACCGCTCCCGGACCACTCCCGCAGCCGCGCGGCCCGACCAACCGCCGCCCCCGGACCGCGCTCCCGGACCGCTCCCGGGCCGCTGGACCCCGGCGGCCTGCCGCCCCCGAACCGCCCCCACAGTCACTCGGCCCCGCCGAATCGCTCCCGGGCCACTGGGCCCGGCGACCCGCCGCCCCCGGACCACCCCCCGCCCACCCGGCCCCGGCGACCCGCGGGCCGGCTCGCCGCGCGGCCCTCCCGCTCGCCCCCGCGCGGTCGCCCCGGCGGGCGGGTCAGGAAGCGGGCCGTCGGTCTCGGGAAGGTGCCCCGGCAGCCGCGGACCCGGTCCGGGCGGTGGGGGCGAGCAGCAGCGCCGTCACCAGGTACGGCACCGCGAACCAGGCGAACACCGTGCCGTGCCCCGTCACCGTGGCCGCCGCCGCGTAGACGCCGAAGGTGGTGAGGGTGCCCAGCTCGGTGGCCAGGCCCGCGACGGAGGTGAGCGTGGCCCGGCCGGTGGCGTCGATACGGCGCTGGAGGCGGGCGTCGGCCAGCACGGTCGCCAGCTGGAAGCCCCCGAAGGCGAACGCGACCAGCACCAGGGCGAGCGGGGTGCCCGCCGCCGCGCCCACCGCGAGGGCGAGCGCGGAGCCGGTGAGCAGGGCCGCGAACCCGGTCGTCGACAGGTCTTCGGCGGCACCGGCCAGGAGACTGCCGACCGTGGCACCGGCCCAGATCACCAGCAGCAGCCACGGGACGGTCCGCTGCGCCACTCCCGTCTCGTGCACCAGCAGCGGCGTGTACTCGTCGAGCGCGCCCCACACCGCCGTGACCGCCGGTACGAGCAGCAGCGCGCCCCGCACGGAACGGTCGCCGCGGGCCTCGGCGAGTCCCGCGCGCAGTGCCGCGGTCCAGCGGTCGCCGGCGTCGGACGGTGTGCGGTGCTCGGGGAACCGGGCCGCCACGGCCGCCCCGGCCAGGCAGGTCAGCACGCTCGCGGCGCCCACCGCCTCGTAGCCGCCCCAGGCGAAGACCGGACCGGCCAGGCCCATCGCGGTCATCGTCGCGGCGATTCCGGTCGCCCGCGCCCGGCCCATGACGCGGGCGTACCGGCTCGCCGCGCCCACCCGGTCCAGTTCGTCGTGGACCAGCGCCTCCAGCGCCCCCGAGCCGAGGGCTCCGCCGGCGCCCCACAGCACGAAGCCGGCCGCGAAGGCGCCGTAGGACGGCACGAGTACCCACAGGGCGAAGCCGGCGGCGGTGAGCAGCGGACCGAGGACCAGCAGCCGCCGCCGGGAGACGGCGTCGGCCCAGACGCCGGAGGGCACCTCCAGAACCACGTTGGTCAGCGACCACAGGGCGAACAGGGAGGAGATCTGCCAGACGGAGAGACCGGTGTCGCTGAACAGCAGCGCGTACACCGGGTAGAGCAGGACGAAGTCTTCGCAGAACGCGGACGCGTACAGCGTGCGCGTCAGCCGCCGGGTACCGGCGGTGGCGGGGACACGCTCGGGTGAGAGAGTCATGAGGCCTTCCCGAAGGGGCGGATCGGACACCGGGGGTACGGCGTCCGAGGCGGCCCTCGACAGGAGGCGCGGCGGGTGGATCAATGTCGCCAGGTCATGGCACCGATGCTAGCGCGCGCCCGGCTCCGGGGTCTGCCCGATGGGCGAGCGGGCATCGCCGTACTACGTGGGCGATCCCGACGAGAAGCGCCGCAGCAGGGGCGACAGCACCAGCACGGACCTGGTCCGCTCGACGAACGGCTCCCCGGCGATCCGCTCCAGGACCCGCTCGAAGTGGCGCATGTCGGAGGCGAAGACCTGGGCCACCGCGTCCGCGTCACCGGTGACGGTGGACGCGGCCACGACCTCCTGGTAGCGCTCCAGGCCCCGCTGGATGGTCTCGGGCGAGGTGTTGCGGCGGCAGAAGATCTCGACGAACCCCTCGGTCTCCCAGCCGAGCGCGGCGGGGTCGACCCGTACGGTGAATCCGGTGATGGCTCCGGTGGCGCGCAGCCGGTCCACGCGCCGTTTCACGGCGGGCGCGGACAGGCCGATCGACTGCCCGATGTCCGCGTAGGAGCGGCGGGCGTCCTCGGCGAGGGCGTGCACGATGCGTTCGTCGAGATCGTTCAGCACTGCGGGTGGTTCACTTCACTTCTGGAGCTGCCGTCGCTGCTGGAGCTTCGGGACTACTGGAGCTTCGGGACTACTGCGGCTTGGGGACTTCCGGGGCGGCCGGGGCGGCGAGCCGGGAACGGCGGTGGCCGTACCCGAAGTAGAACACGAGCCCGACGGCCATCCAGACACCGAAGACCACCCAGGTGACGGTGGACAGGCTGCCCATCATCCAGACGCAGAAGGCGAGGCCCAGGGCCGGCAGGACCGGCGACAGCGGCACCCGGAAGGTGCGGCGCATGTCCGGGCGGGTCCGGCGCAGCACCACGACGGCCACGTTGACCAGGGCGAAGGCGAAGAGGGTGCCGATGCTGGTGGCGTCGGCGAGCTGCCCGAGCGGGATGGCGGCGGCCAGGACACCGCAGAACAGGGAGACGATCAGCGTGTTGGCGCGGGGCGCGCCGGTCCTCGGGTGGACCCGGGAGAACACCTTGGGCACGAGCCCGTCGCGGGACATGGCGAACAGGACGCGGGTCTGGCCGTAGAGCACGGTCAGGACGACGCTGGCGATGGCGATGACGGCGCAGAACGCCAGCAGGGTGCCCCAGAAGTCCTGTCCGGTGACGTCGGTCATGATCTGGGCGAGGGACGCCTCGGAGTCGGTGAAGCTCCGCCAGGGCCTGGCGCCGACGGCGACGGCCGCGACGAGGACGTACAGCACCGTGACGATGACCAGGGACAGCATGATCGCGCGGGGCAGGTCGCGCTGGGCGTTCTTCGCCTCCTCACCGGCGGTGGAGGCGGCGTCGAAGCCGATGTACGAGAAGAACAGCGTCGCGCCGGCCGCGCTGACGCCGGCCATGCCGAGCGGCATGAAGTCGTCGTAGTTGCCGGAGCGGAAGCCCTGCACGCCGATCGCGCAGAACAGCACCAGCGCCGCGATCTTGACGACGACCATGATCGTGTTGGCGCGGGCGGACTCGCGGGCACCGCCCAGCAGGAACGTCATGGCCAGGAGCACCACGATCAGCGCGGGCAGGTTGAAGACGCCGCCCTCGCCCGGCGGGGCGGACAGCACGGCCGGGACGGTGACGCCGAGGGTGCCGTCGAGCAGTTCGTTGAGGTACTCGCCCCAGCCGACGGCGACGGCGGCGACCGACACGCCGTACTCCAGGACCAGGCACCAGCCGCAGACCCATGCGACCAGCTCGCCCATCGTGGCGTACGCGTAGGAGTACGAGGACCCGGCGACCGGGATGGTCCCGGCCAGTTCGGCGTAGGACAGGGCGGAGAAGAGCGCCGTGAGACCGGCGATGACGAAGGACAGTGTGACGGCGGGCCCGGCCTTGGGGACGGCCTCGCCGAGGACGACGAAGATGCCGGTGCCGAGGGTGGCGCCGATGCTGATCATCGTGAGCTGCCACAGGCCGAGGGAGCGGCGGAGGCTGCCGCCCTCGCCCTGGCCGCCCTCGGCCACCAGTCGTTCCACGGGCTTGCGGCGCATGAGGCGCGCGGCCAGGCCCGGGGACGGCGGGGTGGCCGGTGTGTCGTGGTGCGGGGGTGCGCCTTGGTCGAGCACGCGTTGACTCCTTTGTCGCTGCCGGTCGCACCGCCGGTGATGAGCGGGCGGGCTCCCGGCGGGCCTCTGGAGCGGCGGGGACCGGCGGACGCCCCCGTGCAGGAGCGGGAACCCACCGAGCGGGGTCCCCGCCACGCCACGTACAGCGCAGAACACTACGAGGGGGGCGGTGTCCGGGTAATGCAGCAACCTTGCGCGTTCCCGCACGATCGTTGCGTTGGCCGGGGCGCGGCGCGTGTTCGTTGCGCGGAGGGTCGTGAAGCGTTGCGTACGGCGTCACGACGCGGTCGTCCGCCCCTGGTCAGCGCCTGTCCGGCCGCCCCTCGACCGCCCGTGCGGCCGACCATCTGCGCCCATACCGCGTCCGCCTCCACCCGGGCCTCAGCCACCTCCGCCCGCGCCCCGGCCGCCCGCGCCGGGTCGGGACCACCGGTCCGTCCGGGGCCCCGGGCGGGAGGTGTCCTGGTGGGTACGCGGCCCGCTCGGCGGACGCCCGCCCCGGGACGCAGCACGGCCCCCGGCCCTCCCGGACGACGGGACGGTCGGGGGCCGTGCGAACGGCTGGGCGTGCTCAGCTCCAGCTGGCGTGCAGCGGCTTGCCCTCGGCGTAGCCGGCGGCGCTCTGGATGCCGACGACGGCCTTCTCGGCGAACTCCTCCAGGGAAGCGGCGCCGGCGTAGGTGCAGGAGGAGCGGACGCCCGCGATGATCGAGTCGATCAGGTCCTCGACGCCCGGGCGGGTCGGGTCGAGGAACATCCGGGAGGTGGAGATGCCCTCCTCGAACAGCGCCTTGCGGGCCCGGTCGTACGCCGACTCCTCCGAGGTGCGGTTGCGCACCGCGCGGGCGGAGGCCATGCCGAACGACTCCTTGTACGGCCGGCCGTTGGCGTCGTGCTGGAGGTCGCCCGGGGACTCGTACGTGCCCGCGAACCAGGAGCCGACCATCACGTTGGACGCGCCGGCCGCGAGGGCCATCGCCACGTCGCGCGGGTGGCGGATGCCGCCGTCGGCCCACACGTGCTTGCCGTGCTTCCTCGCCTCGGCGGCGCACTCCAGGACGGCGGAGAACTGCGGCCGGCCGACGCCGGTCATCATGCGGGTGGTGCACATGGCGCCGGGGCCCACGCCGACCTTGATGATGTCGGCGCCCGCCTCGACCAGGTCGCGCACGCCCTCGGCGGAGACGATGTTGCCCGCGACGATCGGGACCCGCGGGTCGAGGTCGCGCACCAGCTTGACGGCGCCGATCATCGACTCCTGGTGGCCGTGCGCGGTGTCGATGACGAGGGTGTCCACGCCCGCGTCGAGCAGCTGCTTCGCCTTGCCCGCCACGTCGCCGTTGATACCGACGGCGGCGGCGATGCGGAGCCTGCCGTCCGCGTCGAGGGCCGGGGTGTACAGGGTGGCGCGCAGGGCGCCCTTGCGGGTGAGGATGCCGGCCAGGCGGCCGTCCTTGTCGACGGCCGGCGCGTAACGGCGGTTGGCGGCGTCGAGGGTGTTGAAGGCCTCGCGCGGGTCCATGTCCGCGTCGATGAGGATCGGGTCCTTGGACATGACCTCCTCGAGCCGGGTGAAGCGGTCCACACCGGTGAGGTCGGCGTCGGTGACCACGCCGACCGGCCGGTCGTCCCCGTCGACGACGACACCGGCGTTGTGCGCCCGCTTGGGCAGCAGGGACAGCGCGTCGGCGACGGTCTGGTGCGGGGCCAGCACGATCGGGGTGTCCAGTACGTGGTGGCGGCTCTTCACCCAGGTGACGACGTCGGTGACGACCTCGATCGGGATGTCCTGCGGAATGACCACGAGGCCACCGCGCCGGGCCACCGTCTCGGCCATCCGGCGGCCCGCGATGGCGGTCATGTTGGCGACGACCAGCGGGATGGTGGTGCCCGTGCCGTCCGGGGAGCCGAGGTCCACGCCCATCCGGGAGCCGACGGCGGAGCGGCTCGGCACCATGAACACGTCGTCGTACGTCAGGTCGTACGAGGGCTGGATGTCATTCAGGAAACGCACGTGCTGCACATCCCAGTCGATCAGAGGTGGCCCCCGGACAGGTCAGCCAGGGGGAAAGAGCACGTACTTCATTCTCCCACGGCCGGCGGCCGAGAAGCCCCGGGCAGATCATCCAGGCCGGACGGAGACCTTCTCGGAGGATCGTCCAGGGCTCAGCCGGGGCCGAGGGTGACGAAGAGCCCCGGACCTCGGTCCGTCGCCTCCGCGAAGACCTCCTCGGCGACGGCCCACTCGTCCGGCCGGGCCTCGGCGTACGCCCGCCAGCCCCGTACGACGAGGACCAGTCCGCGCTCCGCCGTCCCCCCGGGCCGGACGGAGGGGGCGGCGAGCGCGTCGGCGAGCGCGTCCCAGTCCCGGCCGAACCGGTCGGGCAGGGCCAGGTCACGGGCGCAGCGGTCCATCAGGCCCGCCTTGTCCGTGACCCCGTCGAGGTCCAGCGTGACCACGAGCCGTCCCGCGGGATCCTCCGTCATACCGCGCCCTCCCCTCCGCTTCCCGGGAGCCCGCCGGGCTCCGCCCGGGCCGTCCCCGTTCGGATCGTTCCCGCCCGGACCGGCCCCGCCCGGACCGCCCGAACCGTCAGACTCCGTCCGGGTCCGTCCGGTTCAGCGTCGACTTCGGCGCCGAGCCCGCCGTCATCAGGTAGTCCGCGGCCGACGTGTCCGTCACCAGGCTGGTGACCAGCCCGGAGCGCAGCACCGCGTCGATGGCCGCCGCCTTGCGCTGGCCGCCCGCGATCGCCACGACCTCGGGGATACGGCGGAGCTGGTCGGCCTTGACCGTGATGCACCGCTCCCCCAGGTCCCGCCCGACCCGGCGCCCCTCGGCGTCGAAGAGGTGCGCGGACATCTCGGCGGCGACGCCGAGCGAGGCGTAGTGCGCGCGCTCCTCGTCGCTGAGCATGTCGTGCACCGTCGAGATGCCCGGCTCCCAGGAGCCGATGGAGACGCAGGCGACCGTGACCTTGTCGAAGTACTCGAAGGCCCGGGCGATCCCGGTCTGGTGGCGCAGCGCCTGCGCGGTGGCCGCGTCCGGCAGCAGCATCGGCCCGTAGATGGGGTGGGCGTCACCGCCCGACACCTGGGCCGCGCGGCGGACGGCCTCGACCGACCCGCGCTCGGCGGTCCCGGCGTCGTACACGCCCGTCAGCTGCACCACCGTGCACGGCGGCAGCCGGTCCAGCGCCGCCGCCATGTGGATGGTGGACCGGCCCCAGGCCAGGCCCAGCACGTCGCCCTCGTTGACCAGCTCACCGAGCAGGTCGGCGGCCACCTCTCCCAGGTTCTCCGGGTCGGGCGTCTCCTCGGCGTCGGCCGGGGACTCCACCACGACGGCGTGCCTGAGGCCGTAGCGGGCCCGCAGGGCGTCCGAGCGTTCGGCGTCCAGTTCGGCCGGCACCCGGATCTCGATTCGTACAAGGTCCCGCTCGAGGGCGGTCTCCAGGACCCGGGCCACCTTGAAGCGGCTGACGCCGAACTCCTCCGCGATCTGGATCTTGGACTTGCCCTCGAGGTAGAAGCGGCGGGCCATGGCCGCCGCCTGGACCAGCTCAGCGGGTCCCATCCGCATCGCTGAACGGCCCGCCGACATACCCGACACGGCGATCTCCTCACTGCTGTTCACACTCTGGATTCGCCGTTCATCCTTGCAGATTCGGCGCGCTTGATCAGCCCTGATGGGAGCCGTTCACGTTCTGTTCCTCAGTGGTCGCACGCCCAGGACGCCTCGGCGGTCACCGACTCGGCCTGCGTGCGCAGTGCACGTACCGCCTCGGCCGGGTCGGACGCCCCGTACACGGCGGAGCCCGCGACGAAGACGTCCGCGCCGGCGTCGGCGCACCGCTCGATCGTCGACGCCGACACCCCGCCGTCGACCTGGAGCCACAGCTCCAGCCCGTGCTTCTTGATCAGCTCCCGGGTGCGCCGGATCTTCGGGAGCATGATGTCCAGGAACGCCTGCCCGCCGAAGCCCGGTTCAACCGTCATGATCAGCAGCATGTCCAGCTCGGGCAGCAGATCCTCGTACGGCTCGACCGGCGTCGCGGGCTTGAGCGCCATGGAGGCGCGGGCGCCCTTGGCCCGGATCTCCCGGGCGAGGCGCACCGGCGCGGCGGCGGCCTCGGCGTGGAAGGTGACGGAACCGGCGCCGGCCTCCACGTACTGGGGCGCCCAGCGGTCGGGGGCCTCGATCATCAGGTGGCAGTCCAGCGGGGTGTCCGTCGCGCGGGCCAGCGACTCGACGACCGGCACGCCGAGCGTGAGGTTCGGGACGAAGTGGCTGTCCATGACGTCGACGTGGAGCCAGTCGGCTCCCTCCACCGCCCTGGCCTCGTCCGCGAGGCGGGCGAAGTCGGCGGACAGGATGCTGGGGTTGATCTGCGCGGCCATGCCCCAAGCCTGCCATGCCCCGCGGGGGCGGGAGGCATCGGTCCCGGAGGGCGCGGCCGCCGGCCCGGTGCGGGCGGGGCGCGGCCGGTCGCGCCGTTCCCCGCCCTCTCCGGGGCCCGTTTCCGCCGCCGCGCGCGGTGCGGGGTCAGGCGGTGCGTCGGATCAGGGCCAGGTACATCGCGTCGGTTCCGTGGAGGTGGGGCCAGAGCTGGACGTCCGGGCCCTCGCCCAGGTCCGGTACGCCGGGCAGCAGCGGGCGGGCGTCGAGCAGTTCGGTGTCCGGGTGTTCCTTGAGCGCGTCGGCGACGACGGCACGGGTCTCGGCGAGGTGCGGCGAGCAGGTCGCGTAGCCGACGACACCGCCGGTCCGCACCGCCTCCAGGGCGCTGCGCAGCAGCCCGCGCTGGAGCGGGGCGAACCCTTCCAGGTCCTCGGGACGGCGCCGCCAGCGCGCCTCGGGACGGCGGCGCAGGGCGCCGAGTCCGGTGCACGGCACGTCGACCAGGACCCGGTCGAAACTGCCGGGCCGCCAGGGCGGGCGGGTCCCGTCGGCGGTGACGACCTGGTACGGCCCCGGATTGCCGTCCAGCGCCTTGGCCACGAGCCCGGCCCTGTGCGGCTGCTTCTCCGAGGCGAGCAGGAAGGCCCCCCGTGCGGCGGCCAGCGCGCCGAGGAGCGCCGCCTTGCCGCCCGGTCCGGCACACCCGTCCAGCCACCTGCGGTCCGGCCCGTCCAGGGGCGCGTTCGCCAGCGCGAGCGCGACGAGCTGACTGCCCTCGTCCTGCACCCCGGCCCGGTTCTCCCGCACGGCGTCGACGGCCCCGGGCTCGCCGCCCTCGCTCAGTCGCACGGCGTACGGGGACCAGCGGCCGGGCACCGCGGCCTCCTCGACGAGCAGTTCGTCGGTCGTCGCCCGTCCGGGACGGGCGACCAGCGTGACCTCCGGCCGCTCGTTGTCGGCGGCCAGCAGCTCCTCGATGCCCGCCCGGCCACCGCCGAGCGAGTCCCACAGCGCGGAGACGACCCAGCGCGGATGGGCGTGCACGACGGCGAGGTGGTCCTCGGGGTCCTCGTCGTAGGGCGGGGCGACCCGCGCCAGCCACCCGTCGAGGTCGTCCCGCGCGACCTTGCGCAGCACGGCGTTGACGAACCTGGCCCGCCCGTCGCCGAGCACGACCCGCGCCAGCTCCACGGAGGCCGACACGGCGGCATGGCTCGGGATACGGGTCCCGAGCAGCTGGTGGACGCCGAGACCGAGCACGTCCAGGACGGGCGGGTCCACCTCCCGCAGCGGCCGGTCGACACAGGCGGCGATGATCGCGTCGTACGTGCCCTGCCTGCGCAGCGTCCCGTACACCAGCTCGGTCGCGAGGGCGGCGTCCCGGGCGTCGAACTTCTCCGGCCCCTCCTTCTCCCGCGCCCTGCGCAGCAGCGGCGGCAGGACGAGGTTGGCGTACGCGTCCCGCTCGTCCACGGCCCTGAGCGCCTCGAAGGCGAGGAGACGGACGGGGTCCTTCTGCGGCCTGCGGTGCGGCTTGCCGGGTTTGCGGGGACGACGAGGCTGCTCGCTCACGAAAAAGGTGCTCCGGGTGTGGGGTGACGTGCGCCCACCAGCGTACGTCGGGCCGGCGGACGGTGATACGGAGGCCGAGGTCAGCCGCCGAGCGACTCGCCCTCGGCGATCCGCGCCCCGCGCGCCCAGTCCGCGGCCCGCATCGGCTTCTTGCCCTGGGCCTGCACCCACACCAGCTCGACGGCGTACGAACCGGTGCCGACGTGGACGTCGTTCTTGCCGGTGGCGAGCTGCCCGGGGGCGAGGTCCGTACGGTCGGGCACGGGCACGGCCTGCACCAGCTTGAGCCGCTCGCCCCGGAAGGTCGTCCAGGCCCCGGGGGCGGGGGTGCAGCCGCGCACCACCCGGTCCACGCGCAGCGCCGGGGCGGACCAGTCCACCCGCGCGTCCTCGACGGCGATCTTCGGGGCGAGGGTGACGCCGTCGGCCGGCTGCGGCACGGCCTTCAGGCTGCCGTCCTCGATGCCGTCCATGGTGGCCGCGAGCAGTCCGGCACCGGCGAAGGCGAGCCGGGTCAGCAGGTCGCCGCTGGTGTCGGTGGGGCGGATGCCCTCGGTGACCGTCCCGTAGACGGGGCCGGAGTCGAGGCCCTCCTCGATCAGGAAGGTGGACGCGCCGGTGATCTCGTCGCCCGCCATCAGGGCGTGCTGCACGGGCGCGGCGCCGCGCCACGCGGGGAGCAGCGAGAAGTGCAGGTTGACCCAGCCGCGGGCGGGCACGTCGAGGGCGACGCGGGGCAGCAGCGCCCCGTAGGCGACGACCGGGCAGCAGTCGGGCGCGATCTCGCGCAGTCGCTCCAGGAAGGCGGCATCGCGCGGCTTCGCGGGCTTGAGCACCTCGATCCCGGCCTCCTCCGCCCGCTCGGCCACGGGAGAGGCGACCAGCCGGCGTCCGCGCCCGGCCGGAGCGTCGGGCCGCGTGACGACGGCGGCCACCTCGTGGCGCCCGGAGGCGATCAGGGCGTCCAGGGCGGGAACGGCGACCTCGGGGGTACCGGCGAAGACGAGCTTCATGGGTGGGACGGGCCTCTCGGGCGAGGGTGGTTGCTGGGCGGCGCACCAGTCTACGAGCCCGGCCCGGGCCGGAGTCCGCCGACGGCGTGGCACGACGACGGCAGGGGCCCGTCCCCACGGACGGCGGGGAGGCGGGGGCGCACGGGCGGGAGAGGAACCGCAGGCCGAGGGCCGAGGCGCACAGGCCACCGTACGGCGCACGCATATGCCGCCGCGCCCCACCCCGTGACCAGCGGAGCGCCCACGCGTTGGTCAAGGAAGAGTTGACCACCGGACCGCCCGCGCGGCCCGATCCCTTGCAACGCCGGTTCGAGAGGCTTGTTCATGGCCGACCACGCAACCCACGACGCCCAGGCTCGGGCCAGCCTGCACTTGCTGGTGCGGGACATCGAGCGGGTCCGCCGGCAGGTGGACGCACTGCGCACCCTCACCGCCCAGCTGGGCAACGTCTACCGCCCGCGCCGCTCCGGCCCCTCCACGGGCTTCGTCGTCTACGGACGCGCCCCCGCTCCGACGGTCCGTCTCGCCCAGGAGCTGCGGGACAGTGTCGAGACGCTGGTCACGGCCGCCGTGGACTTCGACCGCTCGCTCGGCTTCTCGTGGGACGCGGTGGGCTCCGCACTCGGTGTCACCAAGCAGGCGGTGCACCGCCGCTACGGCTCCCGCCGCGCCGCGGCCCAGGCGGCGCCCGCCGTCGAGGTCCCCGAGCCCGCACCGGAGGCGGCGGGCGCCGCCCGCGCGGTCAACGCGGGCTCCGGTCTGCCCGCCGTGCCCACGGTCCCTGCCGCCCGCTCCATGCCGACCCAGCCGACGGCGGGCAGCCAGGCCCTGCGCGAGGACGTCCGGCCGCCCACCTTCCCCGGCCCGCGCAACGGCTGAACCGCGACGGCCCCCGCCCTCCCGCCTCACTCGGGGGGACGGCGGGCTCCCGTCCGCGCACGCCCCACGCTGCCTCCCTCCCACTCTGCGGGCAGGGAGGCGCGCTCCGCCCCCCTCTCCCCCGCCGCGAGCCGGGATCGCATCCCGCTCACTCCCCCGCGCCGCGAGCCTCAACGGCCCTTCCGCGCCACAGGCCACAAACCGCCACCCCGCCGCTGGCCCGGGACCACACCCCGCCCACTCCCCTGCGCCTCGCGACCCGTGCCTCGCGCCTCAGGCGACCTTCCACGGCACGGGCCGCACCCGCACCCGCCCCCCGCCCCCTCCCCGCCGCAGGCCCCGCCCTCCTCCACGGACCCGACCACGCGTCCCCGCTGCGCGCCTCACCCGATGTCGGGCGGATCGATCCGCACCCACACCGCCGTCTCGCTCCCCCGCGCCATCCGCGCCGCCTGGGCGGCCTTCAGCGCGCCCGCCAGCGCCGCCCCGCGCCCCGGCGGCACCCGGACCAGCGCCCGCTCCCACTGCTCCCCCGGCGGTGGAGCGCCCACCCGCCGAGGGCGCCCCGCGGACGTGACCGGCAGCGGCACCGGACCGAGCACCTCGGCCTCCCCCGGCAACTCCACGGCGCGTAGGAAGCCGGCCACCGCCTGGGGCGGGCCCGCCACGGACGCCATCCGCGACACCGGCGGAAAGCCCAGCTCGGCCCGCTCGGCCAGCTCCCGCACCGCATGGCCGACGGGATCCCAGCGCACCAGCGCCTGCACCGGCCGCAGGGTCGGCTCGGCGACCGCGACGACGGTGCCCCCGGCGCTCTGCGGGCGCACCAGCGCGGCGGCGGCCAACCAGCGCCGCAACGCGTCCTCGCCCGCACGCAGGTCGGGCCGTCCGAGCATCGCCCAGCCGTCGAGCAGCAGGGCCGCCGCGTAGCCGCCCTCCGCGACGGGCTCGGCACCCGGGGTGCTCACGACGAGGGCGGGAGCCTCGGACACGGTGTCCAGCACATGCTCGCGTCCCGAGGTGCGCACGGGCACGGCCGGGAACGCCCGTCCCAGCTCCTCGGCCGTACGCCGCGCCCCCACGACCTGCGCACGCAGGCGGAAGGCTCCGCACTCCGGGCAGTGCCATCCGCCCTCCTCGCGGCCGCACCACCCGCAGCGCAGCGCGGCCCCCGCCTTCTGGCCCTCCAGCGGCCCGGAGCAGTGCCGGCACCGCGCGGGCGTCCGGCAGGCGGCACACGCCATTCTCGGTACGTAGCCCCGCCGGGGCACCTGCACGAGCACCGGTCCCTGCCGCAGTCCGTCCCGGACGGCCTGCCAGGCGAGGGTCGGCAGCCGCGCGGCCCGGGCGGCCTCGTCCCGCGCCAGGTCCCCGTCCCCCACGGTCCGTACGAGCGGGGCGGCGGACCGCACCTCCTCCCGTCCGGCGACCAGCGGCCGGGCCCAGCCGGTCTCCACCAGCTGGGCGGCCTCCACGGTGCAGCCCCAGGCGCCCAGCAGGAAGGCGCACCGGTCCTGGGCGGCGCGCAGCAGCAGCACGTCCCGCGCGTGCGGTTGCGGGGCGTGGGGCTCGCTGTGGCTGCCGTCGCCGTCGTCCCACAGGGCGACCAGCCCGAGGTCCCGCACCGGCGCGAACATGGCGGCACGGGTCCCGACGACGGCCCGCACGGCCCCGCGGCGCACCGCCAGCCACTGCGCGTACCGCTTCTCGGGTCCCGCGTCGGCGGTGAGCACCGCGTGCCGCCCCTCGCCCAGCAAGGAGGTCAGCGCGGCGTCGACGCGGGCGACCGCCCGGCCGTCCGGCAGGACCACGAGCGCGCCCCGGCCCGAGGCCAGCGTCGCCGCGACGGCCCGCGCCAGCTCCTCGCTCCACCACGGCCCCGGCAGGGCGTTCCACACCGCGCGCGGCGCTGCTCCGGAGGCGAGGGCCGCGACGAAGACGGCCCCCTGTTCGTACCGCGCCCAGGTGCCCGGCTCGGGCACCGGCGGCGGGGGCGGAGGGGCGGGCGAGGCCCGCTTCTCGGCGCGCGCGTTGCGTGGAGGTACGGCGAGCTGCAGCACGTCGGCGAGGCTGCCCGCGTACCGGTCGGCGACCGCCCGCGCGAGGCCCAGCAGCTCCTCGTCGAGCACCCGCTCCGGCGAGACGACCTGGGCCAGCGCGGCGAGCGGCCCGGAGTAGTCGGACTCGGCGAGCCGCTCGATCAGGAAACCGTCGATGAGGCCCCCGCCCTCGCGCCGCCCGTCCCGCACCCGGTGCCGCCCGGCACCGAAGCGCACCCGCACCCGCACGCCGGGCTGGGCGTCGGCGTCCAGCTCCTCGGGCACGGCGTAGTCGAAGTACCGGTCGAGATGGAGGACGCCCTTGTCGACGAGGACCCGGGCGACGGGCAGCTCCTTGGCGAGCGCGGCTCCGCGCCAGGTCCGCGGCTTGGCCCGGGGTGCCTTCGCCCGGCGCACGCTCTCCCGGATGAGCGCGAGCTGCTCCGGTGGCGCGTCCTGCGCGTCACCGTCCGCCGGTTCGTTCTCGCTGCTCACGCCTGTATTCCTACCAAAGACCACTGACAACCGACCGGCGCCCGGCACCCCTCACCGTGCGGCACCGGGGTGCGACGGCGACGGTGGGGTCCGGCCCCGGACCGGACGGCCGCACCGCACCCGCCGGCGACGGAACGCGAACCCACGGTCCCGCACGCGCACCGCGGCACACACCCGTGGTGACGCGCTCGCACCGCGCAGGAGTACGTGTCAGCGCCTCCCCGGCACACTCGCGGGCCGGGTGACGGCACGCGCAGGGCCCGGCGTCCCCACCGGGAACACCGGGCCCTGCGTCGTACCGCCGTGCTGAACGCCTCGGGGCCCTACAGCCCCGCCGCCTGCCGCAGCGCGTCCACCCGGTCCGTGCGCTCCCAGGTGAAGTCGGGAAGCTCACGGCCGAAGTGGCCGTACGCGGCGGTCTGGGCGTAGATCGGGCGGAGCAGGTCGAGGTCGCGGATGATGGCGGCCGGGCGGAGGTCGAAGACCTCGTCGATCGCCTTCTCGATCTTCTCGGCGTCGATCTTGGCCGTGCCGAAGGTCTCCACGAACAGGCCGACCGGCTCGGCCTTGCCGATGGCGTAGGCGATCTGGACCTCGCAGCGGGCGGCCAGGCCCGCGGCGACGACGTTCTTGGCGACCCAGCGCATCGCGTACGCGGCGGAGCGGTCGACCTTGGACGGGTCCTTGCCGGAGAAGGCGCCGCCGCCGTGACGGGCCATGCCGCCGTACGTGTCGATGATGATCTTGCGGCCGGTCAGGCCGGCGTCACCCATCGGGCCGCCGATCTCGAAACGGCCGGTGGGGTTGACCAGGAGGCGGTAGTTCTCCGTGTCGAGCTTGATGCCGTCCTCGAGCAGTGCCTTCAGCTCCGGCTCGACGACGAATTCCTTGATGTCGGGGGCGAGCAGCGACTCCAGGTCGATGTCGCTCGCGTGCTGGGAGGAGACGACGACCGTGTCGAGGCGGACGGCCTTGTCGCCGTCGTACTCGATGGTGACCTGGGTCTTGCCGTCCGGGCGCAGGTACGGGATCGTCCCGTTCTTGCGGACCTCGGACAGGCGCTTGGACAGGCGGTGCGCCAGGAAGACCGGCAGCGGCATCAGCGTCGGCGTCTCGTCGGACGCGTAACCGAACATCAGGCCCTGGTCGCCGGCGCCCTGCCGGTCCAGTTCGTCCTCGTCGCCCTCGACCCGGTTCTCGTAGGCCGTGTCGACACCCTGCGCGATGTCCGGGGACTGTGCGCCGATCGAGACCGAGACGCCGCAGGACGCGCCGTCGAAGCCCTTCTTGGAGGAGTCGTAGCCGATCTCCAGGATCTTGCCGCGGACCAGCGTGGCGATGTCCGCGTAGGCCTTGGTCGTGACCTCGCCGGCCACGTGCACCAGGCCGGTGGTGATCAGGGTTTCGACGGCGACCCGGGAAGCCGGGTCCTCACGCAGAAGCGCGTCGAGAATGGTGTCGCTGATCTGGTCAGCGATCTTGTCGGGGTGACCTTCGGTCACGGACTCCGAGGTGAACAGGCGACGGGACACAACGCTCCCTGGGGTTGCAGCGGCTGCTGGCTGATCATTGGTGGACGGCACGGGGAGCTGCACCCGGCGACGTCCGACAACAGTTTATCGGTCGCGCTCCGCCCCAGGCCCACCCGTCTCGTCTCTCGGAAGGGCTGTGACCTGCGGCACGGGCATTCTGCCCAGAACGCGGCGCCGTTGGCCAGGGTCGCCACGCTCGAATGCCCGGCGTTCGCGAGGTCCGTGGAGTGAACGGGTCATTCAGCCGAGCCGTTCCGCCACGAGGTCCCACACCGTTTCGGCGAGCGCCTCCTTGGGTCCGTGTGCCACCGGGGTCTCGCTGCCGTCGGCGCCGAGGACCACGGCCTCGTTCTCCTCGGAGCCGAAGGTCTTGCGTTCCCCCACCTCGTTCACCACGAGGAGGTCGCAGCCCTTGCGCTTCAGCTTGGCCCGTCCGTTGGCGAGGACGTCGTCGGTCTCGGCGGCGAAGCCGACGACCACCTGTCCCTCGCGCGCCCGCTCCGCGGCGACCTCCGCGAGGATGTCCGGGTTGCGCACCAGGGTGATCGGCGCGGGTTCCCGGCCGTCCTCCTTCTTGATCTTCCCGGCCGCGTACGTCGCCGGGCGGAAGTCCGCGACCGCCGCGGCCATCACCACGGCGTCGGCGTCCGCCGCGGCGCGCAGCACCGCCTCCCGCAATTCCACCGCGGTCCCCACCGGGACCACGTCCACGCCGGCCGGGTCGGGAAGCGACGCGTTCGCCGCGACCAGCGTGACCCGGGCGCCCCGGGCGGCGGCGGTGCGGGCGAGGGCGTAGCCCTGCTTGCCCGAGGAGCGGTTGCCGAGGAAGCGGACCGGGTCGAGGGGCTCGCGGGTACCGCCGGCGCTGACGACGACGTGCCGCCCGGCGAGGTCGGGCCCGGCCACGCTGCGGGCGAGGACCCGGCGGCACACCTCGAAGATCTCACCCGGGTCCGGCAGCCGGCCCTTGCCGGTGTCGACGCCGGTGAGGCGGCCGACGGCCGGCTCGACGACGACGGCGCCGCGGCGGCGCAGCGTCGCCACGTTCTCCCGGGTGGCCGGGTGCTCCCACATCTCGGTGTGCATGGCGGGGGCGAGGACGACGGGGCAGCGGGCGGTGAGCAGCGTGTTGGTGAGGAGGTCGTCGGCGAGGCCGTGGGCCGCTCTGGCGAGCAGGTCGGCGGTGGCCGGGGCGACGACGACCAGGTCGGCGCGCTGACCGATGCGCACGTGCGGGACCTCGTGGACGTCGTCCCACACCTCGGTCAAGACCGGGTTGCCGGAGAGGGCGGACCAGGTGGCCGCGCCGACGAAGTGCAGCGCCGAGGCGGTGGGAACGACCCGGACCTCGTGCCCCGACTCCGTGAAGCGGCGCAGCAGCTCGCAGGCCTTGTACGCGGCGATGCCGCCGCTGACCCCCAGAACGACCTTGGGCTTGTCCATCGTCTCTCCCCGGCCTCGACGAACGTACGCCCGAACGGAAGAACGTACGCCCCCATCACACACCACAGGCCCGGCAGTCGCTCTGCCGGGCCTGTGGAAAAGTCAGCTTCAGGCTGAAAATACTACCGCCGATGCTGCGGTACTACTGCGCCGGACCTTCGATGGCCTCGGAGGTCAGCAGCCCCGCGTTGATCTCGCGCAGGGCGATCGAGAGCGGCTTCTCGTGGACGTGGGTGTCGACGAGGGGACCGACGTACTCGAGGAGGCCCTCGCCGAGCTGCGAGTAGTACGCGTTGATCTGGCGGGCCCGCTTGGCCGCGTAGATCACGAGGCTGTACTTCGAGTCCGTGGCCTCGAGGAGCTCGTCGATCGGCGGGTTGATGATGCCCTCGGGCGCGGAGATGGAAGAGGACACGCTCTACCTTCCGATGGATGGGAAAGATGCAGTCGGGCGACCGTCCGGTTGACCGGCCTGTGCCGGTCGGTGGCGACCAGTGGGCCGGCCGCGGTCACACGACGTTCGTCAAGGCTAGCAGCTCGCGGGCCACGTCCTCGACGGAGGTGTTGACCAGGGTCTGGTCGAACTCGGGCTCGGCCGCCAGCTCGACCCTGGCCGCGGCGAGGCGGCGCTCGATCACTTCCGGCGGTTCGGTCCCCCGACCGGTGAGCCTGCGCACCAGCTCCTCCCAGGAGGGCGGAGCCAGGAACACGAGCTGGGCCTCCGGCATGGACGCGCGGACCTGCCGGGCGCCCTGGAGGTCGATCTCCAGGAGCACCGGCTCACCGGCCTCCAGGCGCTCCAGTACGGCCGCGCGCGGCGTGCCGTAGCGGTTGCCGGCGAACTCGGCCCATTCCAGCAGCTCGCCGTTGGCGATCAGCTTGTCCATCTCCTCGTCGGTGACGAAGAAGTAGTGGACGCCGTGCTGCTCGCCGGGGCGCGGCCTGCGGGTCGTGGCCGAGACCGACAGCCACGCCTCGGGGTGTTCCTTGCGCATATGAGCGACGACCGTGCTCTTGCCGACCCCCGAGGGGCCGGAGAGCACGGTCAGCCGCGGACGTGCGTCCGGGGGTACGGGGGACGTCCCCCGGGGTGTTGCAGCCATGCAGCGATTATTCCAGCAATCCGGGAGTGGTCCGGACTCAGCTGCCGGTGCTGCCGAACTCTCGCTCCAGGGAGGCGATCTGGTTGGAGCCGAGCCCCCGCACGCGGCGGCTCTCGGAGATGCCCAGTCGCTCCATGATCTGCTTGGCGCGGACCTTGCCCACGCCCGGCAGGGACTCGAGGAGGGCGGAGACCTTCATCTTGCCGATGACGTCGTTCTCCTGGCCCTGCTTGATGACCTCGTGGAGGGAGGCGCCGGAGTGCTTGAGTCGATTCTTGACCTCGGCCCGCTCCCGGCGAGCCGCGGCGGCCTTTTCGAGCGCGGCTGCGCGCTGTTCAGGGGTAAGGGGCGGAAGAGCCACGCCTACGTCACCTCGGATGTCGAACTGTCGGATACGGACCGGTGAGGAACCTAGTCGCCCCACACCAGGGGAGCTACGAGCAACACGCTCGCCCGTTGACTCTTCCCGGAGACTAGCGTCCAAGTCCTCCAGAGTCAGCGAGAACAGCGGAAAAGTCCTGGTCAGCCTCTGCCAGGCCGGACATTCAGGACAAAACGCATCGGATTCGCGGATGTATCCGGACTCAGGCCGCCGTGACCGCGGTCCGGATCTCCTCAGCGAAACGGTCCGCGGCCGTGCGCAACGCGGTCACATCGGGTCCGTGACGCAGAACACCCCGGCTGACGTTGGGAACGACGTTGCGCACCGCGCGGCCGAAGACCCGCGGCAGATCCGCGGGGGTGGCTCCCTGGGCACCGATGCCGGGAGCCAGGAGCGGGCCGTTGATGTCCAGGTCGTACGACGACAGGTCGCCCAGGGTGGCGCCGACCACCGCGCCGAAGGAGCCGAGGGGCGCCTCCCCCGCGTTCTCGGCGGCCAGGTGCGCCAGCATCGTCGCGCCGACACCGCGCCCGTCGGACCGCACCGCGTGCTGGACCTCGCCGCCCTCCGGGTTGGAGGTCAGCGCCAGCACGAACAGGCCCGAGCCGCTCTCGCGCGCCGTGTCCACGGCCGGCCCCAGGGAGCCGTAGCCGAGGTACGGCGAGACGGTGAGCGCGTCGGAGAACAGCGGGGCGTCCGCGCGCAGGAACGACTCGGCGTAGGCGGCCATGGTCGAGCCGATGTCGCCGCGCTTGGCGTCCATGACGACCAGCGCGCCGGCCGCCCGGGCCTGCGCCACCGTCTTCTCCAGGACGGCGACGCCGCGCGAACCGAAGCGTTCGAAGAAGGCGCTCTGCGGCTTGAGGACGGCCACCCGGTCGGCCACCGCCTCCACGACGGTGCGGCTGAAGCGCTCCAGACCGGCCACGTCGTCCGTCAGGCCCCACTCGGCGAGCAGGGAGGCGTGCGGGTCGATGCCGACGCACAGCGGGCCGCGTTCGTCCATCGCGTGACGCAGCCGGGCTCCGAAGGGCTCGAGTACCGTCATGCGTTCTTCCTCACGTCGGCGCCGACCGCGTCGGCGAGGGTGGCGTACGGGCTCTGCCGCAGCCGTGCGGCGAGCCCCTTGTGGACGGAGCGGCTCCAGAAGGGCCCCTCGTAGACGAGGGCGCTGTAGCCCTGGACCAGCGTGGCGCCGGCCAGGATGCGCTGCCAGGCGTCCTCGGCGGTCTCGATGCCGCCGACGCCCACCAGGGTGATCCGGTCGCCCACGCGCGCGTAGAGGCGGCGCAGCACCTGAAGGGACCGCGCCTTGAGGGGGGCTCCGGACAGTCCGCCGGTCTCCTGGACGAGGGCGGGCGAGGAGGTGAGGCCGAGCCCCTCGCGGGCGATGGTGGTGTTGGTGGCGATGATGCCGTCCAGCCGCAGTTCCACGGCCAGGTCGGCGACCGCGTCGACGTCCTCGTCGGCGAGGTCGGGCGCGATCTTGACCAGGAGGGGCACGCGCCGTGCGGTGACGGCGCGGTCGGCGGCCTCGCGGACGGCGCTCAGCAACGGACGCAGGTGGTCCACCGCCTGGAGGTTGCGCAGGCCCGGCGTGTTCGGCGACGACACGTTCACGACCAGGTAGTCGGCGTACGGCGCCAGCCGCTCGGCCGACTTCACGTAGTCGCCGGCGGCCTCCTCCTCCGGCACGGCCTTGGTCTTGCCGATATTGACCCCGACGACCGTCCTGAGGACCGGCGTGCGGGAGGCCAGCCGGGCGGCCACGGCCAGCGAGCCGTCGTTGTTGAAGCCCATGCGGTTGATCAGGGCGCGGTCCCGGACCAGGCGGAACAGCCGCTTCCTGGGGTTGCCCGGCTGGGGCTCCCCCGTGACCGTGCCGATCTCGACGTGGTCGAAGCCGAGCATCGCCATGCCGTCGACGGCGACCGCGTTCTTGTCGAAGCCGGCGGCCAGCCCGAAGGGGCCGTGCATCCGCAGGCCGAGGGCCTCGGTGCGCAGTTCCTCGTACCGGGGTGCGAGGACGGCGGCGACGAAGGTGCGCAGGACGGGCACGCGGGCGGTGAGGCGGATCCACCGGAAGGCGAGGTGGTGGGCGGTCTCCGGGTCCATCCGTGTGAAGACCAGGCGGAAGAAGAGTTCGTACATCTCTCAGTGTCCTCATGAAGAGGGGGACACCGTTTCCGGTGCCCCCCTCGGGGTGCTAGTCGCGGGCCGCGGTCAGGAACTCGGCGTGTTCCTGGAGTGAGCGCACCCCCACGTCGCCGTGGGTGAGGGCGTCGATGCCCTGGACGGCCGCGGCGAGCGCCTGGACCGTCGTCAGGCACGGAACGGAGCGTGCCACCGCCGCCGTACGGATGTCGTAGCCGTCCAGGCGGCCGCCGGTGCCGTACGGGGTGTTGACGATGAGGTCGACCTCGCCGTCGTGGATCAGCTGGACGATGGTCTTCTCGCCGTTCGGGCCGGTGCCCTCGGACTGCTTGCGCACGACCGTGGCGTTGATGCCGTTGCGGCGCAGGACCTCGGCGGTGCCGGAGGTGGCCATCAGCTCGAAGCCGTGGGCGACCAGCTCGCGGGCCGGGAAGATCATCGAGCGCTTGTCACGGTTGGCGACCGAGATGAAGGCGCGTCCCTTGGTGGGCAGCGGGCCGTAGGCGCCCGCCTGCGACTTGGCGTAGGCCGTGCCGAAGACGGAGTCGATGCCCATGACCTCGCCGGTGGAGCGCATCTCGGGGCCGAGCACCGTGTCGACGCCGCGGCCGTGGATGTCCCGGAAGCGGGACCACGGCATCACGGCCTCCTTGACGGAGATCGGCGCGTCCAGCGGCAGCTCGCCGCCGTCGCCGGTGGCCGGGAGCAGGCCCTCGGCGCGCAGCTCGGCGATGGTCGCGCCGAGCGAGATGCGGGCGGCGGCCTTGGCCAGCGGCACCGCGGTCGCCTTCGAGGTGAAGGGCACCGTGCGCGAGGCGCGCGGGTTGGCCTCCAGGACGTAGAGGATGTCGCCGGCCAGCGCGAACTGGATGTTGATCAGGCCGCGCACGCCGACGCCCTTGGCGATGCCCTCGGTGGAGGCACGCAGCCGCTTGATGTCGAAGCCGCCGAGCGTGATCGGGGGCAGGGCGCACGCCGAGTCGCCGGAGTGGATGCCGGCCTCCTCGATGTGCTCCATGACGCCGCCGAGGTACAGCTCCTCACCGTCGTACAGGGCGTCGACGTCGATCTCGATCGCGTCGTCCAGGAACCGGTCGACCAGGACCGGGCGGGACGGGCCGATCTCCGTCGACTCGGCGATGTACGCCTCCAGGCGGGTCTCGTCGTAGACGATCTCCATGCCGCGTCCGCCGAGGACGTAGGAGGGCCGGACGAGGACCGGGTAGCCGATCTCGTCGGCGATCGCCTTGGCCTCGGTGAAGGTGGTGGCGGTGCCGTGCTTGGGGGCGGGCAGGCCCGCCTCCTGCAGGACCCGGCCGAAGGCGCCGCGGTCCTCGGCGGCGTGGATGGCCTCGGGCGAGGTGCCGACGACCGGCACGCCGTTGTCCTTGAGGGCCTGGGAGAGGCCCAGCGGGGTCTGGCCGCCGAGCTGGACGACGACGCCCGCGATCGGTCCGGCCTGCTGCTCCGCGTGGACGATCTCCAGGACGTCCTCCAGCGTGAGCGGCTCGAAGTACAGCCGGTCGGAGGTGTCGTAGTCGGTGGAGACGGTCTCCGGGTTGCAGTTGACCATCACGGTCTCGTACCCGGCGTCGCCGAGCGCGAAGGAGGCGTGGACGCAGGAGTAGTCGAACTCGATGCCCTGCCCGATGCGGTTCGGGCCGGAGCCCAGGATGATCACCGCGGGCTTCTCGCGCGGCGCGACCTCGGTCTCCTCGTCGTAGGAGGAGTAGAAGTACGGCGTCCGCGCGGCGAACTCGGCGGCGCAGGTGTCGACCGTCTTGTAGACCGGGCGGACGCCGAGCGCGTGCCTCACCTCGCGGACGACGTCCTCGCGCAGGCCGCGGATCTCGCCGATCTGCTGGTCGGAGAAGCCGTGCCGCTTGGCCTCGGCGAGCAGGCCGGCGGTCAGCTCGGGTGCCTCGGCCAGCTCGTCGGCGATCTCCTTGATCAGGAAGAGCTGGTCGACGAACCAGGGGTCGATCCTGGTGTACTCGAAGACCTCCTCGGGCGTGGCGCCCGCGCGGATGGCCTGCATGACGACGTTGATCCGGCCGTCGGTCGGCCGGACGGCCTCCTCCAGGAGGGCGGCCCTGTCGCCGGGCTCGCCGACGAAGGTGAACTGGCTGCCCTTCTTCTCCAGCGAGCGCAGCGCCTTCTGGAAGGCCTCGGTGAAGTTGCGGCCGATGGCCATGGCCTCGCCGACCGACTTCATGGTGGTCGTGAGGGTGGAGTCGGCCGACGGGAACTTCTCGAAGGCGAATCGCGGAGCCTTGACTACCACGTAGTCGAGCGTCGGCTCGAAGGAGGCCGGGGTCTCCTGCGTGATGTCGTTCGGGATCTCGTCCAGCGTGTAGCCGACGGCGAGCTTGGCCGCGATCTTCGCGATCGGGAAGCCGGTCGCCTTGGAGGCCAGCGCCGAGGAGCGCGACACGCGCGGGTTCATCTCGATGACGATGACACGGCCGTCGGCCGGGTTCACCGCGAACTGGATGTTGCAGCCACCGGTGTCGACGCCGACCTCGCGGATGATCGCGATGCCGACGTCGCGCAGCACCTGGTACTCGCGGTCGGTCAGCGTCATCGCGGGTGCGACGGTGATCGAGTCGCCGGTGTGGACGCCCATCGGGTCGAAGTTCTCGATGGAGCAGACGACCACGACGTTGTCGTGCTTGTCGCGCATCAGCTCCAGCTCGTACTCCTTCCAGCCGAGGATGGACTCCTCCAGGAGCACCTCGGTGGTCGGCGAGAGGGTGAGGCCCTGCCCGGCGATGCGGCGCAGCTCCTCCTCGTCGTGCGCGAAGCCGGAGCCGGCGCCGCCCATGGTGAAGGAGGGCCGGACGACGACCGGGTAGCCGCCGAGTTCCTCGACGCCCCTGAGGACGTCGTCCATGGAGTGGCAGATGTAGGAGCGGGCCGACTCGCCGTGCCCGATCTTCCTGCGGACCTCTTCGACGACCTCCTTGAACAGGTCGCGGTCCTCGCCCTTGTTGATGGCCTCCACGTTGGCGCCGATCAGCTCGACGCCGTACTTCTCCAGGACGCCGTTGCCGTGCAGCGAGATGGCGGTGTTGAGCGCCGTCTGGCCGCCCAGCGTGGGCAGCAGCGCGTCGGGCCGCTCCTTGGCGATGATCTTCTCGACGAACTCGGGGGTGATCGGCTCGACGTAGGTGGCGTCGGCGATCTCCGGGTCGGTCATGATCGTCGCCGGGTTGGAGTTCACCAGGACGACGCGCAGGCCCTCGGCCTTCAGCACGCGGCACGCCTGGGTGCCGGAGTAGTCGAACTCGGCGGCCTGGCCGATGACGATCGGGCCGGAGCCGATGACCAGGACGGACTGGATATCGGTGCGCTTAGGCACGCTGGCCCTCCATCAGGGAAACGAAGCGGTCGAACAGGTAGGCGGCGTCGTGCGGGCCGGCTGCCGCTTCGGGGTGGTACTGGACGCTGAAGGCCGGCTTGTCGAGGAGCTGGAGGCCCTCCACCACGTTGTCGTTGAGGCAGACGTGGGAGACCTCGGCGCGGCCGTAGGGGGTGTCGGAGACCTTGTCGAGCGGGGCGTCGACGGCGAAGCCGTGGTTGTGCGCGGTGACCTCGACCTTTCCGGTCGTGCGGTCCTGCACCGGCTGGTTGATGCCGCGGTGGCCGTACTTCAGCTTGAAGGTGCCGAAGCCCAGGGCGCGGCCCAGGATCTGGTTGCCGAAGCAGATGCCGAAGAGCGGGGTGCCGCGCTCCAGGACGCCCTGCATGACGGAGACCGGGTGGTCGGCGGTGGCCGGGTCGCCGGGGCCGTTCGAGAAGAACACGCCGTCGGGCCGGACCGCGTAGACGTCCTCGACGCTCGCGGTCGCCGGCAGGACGTGCACCTCTATGCCGCGCTCGGCCATGCGGTGCGGGGTCATGCCCTTGATGCCGAGGTCGACGGCGGCGACGGTGAACTTCTTCTCGCCGATGGCCGGGACCACGTAGGCCTCGGTGGTGGCGACCTCGGCGGAGAGGTCGGCGCCGGTCATCTGGGGGGCCTCCTGGACGCGGGCCAGCAGCGCGGCGTCGTCCTGGATGGCGTCACCGCTGAAGATCCCGACGCGCATGGCGCCCCGCTCGCGCAGGTGCCGGGTGAGGGCGCGGGTGTCGATGCCGGAGATGCCGACGACGCCCTGGGCGGCCAGTTCGTCGTCCAGGGTGCGCGTCGAGCGCCAGTTGGAGGGCACGCGCGCGGGGTCGCGCACGACGTAGCCGGAGACCCAGATCTTCCTGGACTCCATGTCCTCGTCGTTGATGCCGGTGTTGCCCACGTGCGGGGCGGTCATCACGACCACCTGGCGGTGGTACGACGGGTCGGTGAGGGTCTCCTGGTATCCGGTCATGCCGGTGGAGAACACGGCTTCGCCGAACGTGGCCCCCACGGCCCCGTAGGCACGGCCGCGGAAGGTCCGGCCGTCCTCCAGGACGAGTACGGCGGGAGCCTTGCCGGCTCCCCTGGTGGAGGTCGTCATCGTGCGCCTTCCGGTTTCGTCTTGTTGATCATGTCGTTCAGTGTTTCGACCCACTCGGTGTGCTCCGCCGCCCGGTCGGAGCGGAAACCGGAGTCGAGCAGCTTGTCGCCGTGGGCCCAGGTGACGACGAGCAGGCCGCCCTCGGTGAGCACCTTGCCGGCGATGCCCTTGTCGAGGCGGGCCTCACGCAGCGCGGCGAGGGGGATGAAGAAGTCGTTCGCGCCGGGGCGTACGACGTCCAGTCCCGCGCCCGTCAGGGTGAGCTCGACCCGGCTGCGGGTGCCCAGGCCGTGCGCCACGATGCGGTCCAGCCACTGACCGGCGGTGGTCGAGCCGTGGTAGCGGCCGCTCATCGTCAGTCTCACCGGGCCTGGGTCGTCCGGCGCGCCGGGCAGCTCCGGCAGGTCGCCCTGCAGGGTGCTGCGCCACTTCCAGCCCTCGCGCATCAGCCAGTAGAGGAGCGCGACGAACAGGCCGAGGCCGACGACCCACCCGATGCGGGCGGCCCAGTCGGTCACTTCCGCCGATTCCCTCTCGGCGGCCAGCAGGATTACAGGTGTCACGTGAGCTTCCCGTCGACGAGCGTGGCCTTGCCCCGCAGCCACGTGTGCGTCACACGGCCCGGCAGCTCACGCCCCTCGTACGGGGTGTTGCGGCTGCGCGAGGCGAAGCCTGCGGGGTCCACCCTGCCACGGTATGCCTCCTCGACGAGGGTGAGGTTGGCGGGCTCACCAGCCGAGACGGGGCGGCCGTGCCCGGTGGCCCGTCCGATCCGCGCGGGCGTGAAGGACATGCGGTCGGCGACGCCGGCCCAGTCCAGCAGGCCCGTGTCCACCATGGTCTCCTGGACCACCGACAGCGCGGTCTCCAGGCCGACCATGCCCATGGCGGCGGCCGCCCACTCGCAGTCCTTGTCCTCGTGCGGGTGCGGGGCGTGGTCGGTGGCCACGATGTCGATCGTGCCGTCGGCGAGCGCCTCGCGCAGGGCCATGACGTCGCGCTCGGTGCGCAGCGGCGGGTTGACCTTGTAGACCGGGTCGTACGACCGGACCAGCTCGTCGGTGAGCAGCAGGTGGTGCGGGGTGACCTCGGCGGTGACGTCGATGCCCCGGGACTTGGCCCAGCGGACGATCTCGACGCTGCCCGCCGTCGACAGGTGGCAGATGTGGACGCGGGAGCCGACGTGCTCGGCGAGGAGCACGTCCCGCGCGATGATCGACTCCTCGGCGACGGCCGGCCAGCCGCCGAGGCCCAGCTCGGCGGAGACGACGCCCTCGTTCATCTGGGCGCCCTCGGTGAGGCGCGGCTCCTGGGCGTGCTGGGCGACGACCCCGTTGAAGGCCTTCACGTACTCCAGGGCGCGGCGCATGATCACGGCGTCGTGGACGCACTTGCCGTCGTCGGAGAAGACGGTGACGCCGGCCGCGGACTCGTGCATGGCGCCCAGCTCGGCGAGCTTGCTGCCCTCCAGGCCGACGGTGACGGCGCCGATGGGCTGCACGTCGCAGTAGCCGGACTCCTCGCCGAGCCGCCAGACCTGCTCGACGACGCCGGCGGTGTCGGCGACCGGGAAGGTGTTGGCCATGGCGAAGACGCTGGTGTAGCCGCCGCTCGCCGCCGCGCGGGTGCCGGTCAGGACGGTCTCGGAGTCCTCGCGGCCGGGCTCGCGCAGGTGGGTGTGCAGGTCGACCAGGCCGGGCAGCAGCACCTTGCCGCCGGCCTCGACGACCTCGGCGCCCTCGGCGGACAGGCCGGTGCCGACCTCGGCGACGGTCGCGCCGTCGATCAGCACGTCCTGCGGCCGGCCACCGAGCACCTTCGCACCGCGGATCAGGGTCTTGCTCATCTGTCTTACTTCTCCTCGGTGGGGCGGGCGTGGGAGACGGCGGGTTCGTTGCCGCCGAGCAGCAGGTAGAGGACGGCCATCCGGATGGAGACGCCGTTGGTGACCTGCTCGACGACGGTGCAGCGGTCGGAGTCGGCGACCTCGGCGGTGATCTCCATGCCGCGGACCATCGGGCCGGGGTGCATGACGATGGCGTGCTCGGGCATCTTCGCCATGCGGTCGCCGTCGAGGCCGTAGCGGCGGGAGTACTCGCGCTCGGTCGGGAAGAACGCGGCGTTCATCCGCTCGCGCTGCACGCGCAGCAGCATCACCGCGTCGGACCCGGGGAGCGTGGAGTCCAGGTCGTAGGAGACCTCGCAGGGCCAGGTCCCGACGCCGACCGGCAGCAGGGTGGGCGGGGCGACCAGGGTGACCTCGGCGCCGAGGGTGTGCAGCAGGTCGACGTTGGAGCGGGCGACGCGGCTGTGCAGGACGTCACCGACCAGGGTGATCCGCCGGCCGTCGAGGCCCTTGCCGAGCCCGGCGTCGCGGCCGACCAGGCGGCGGCGCATGGTGAAGGCGTCCAGCAGGGCCTGGGTGGGGTGCTGGTGGGTGCCGTCGCCGGCGTTGATGACGTGGGCGTCGATCCAGCCGGAGGTGGCCAGGCGGTACGGGGCGCCGGAGGCGCCGTGCCGGATGACGACGGCGTCGACGCCCATGGCCTCCAGGGTCTGGGCGGTGTCCTTGAGGGATTCGCCCTTGGAGACGCTGGAGCCCTTGGCGGTGAAGTTGATGACGTCCGCGGACAGGCGCTTCTCGGCGGCTTCGAAGGAGATCCGGGTCCGGGTGGAGTCCTCGAAGAAGAGGTTGACGACGGTACGGCCGCGCAGGGTCGGCAGTTTCTTGATCGGCCGGTCGGCGACCCGGGCCATCTCCTCGGCGGTGTCGAGGATCAGGACGGCGTCGTCGCGGGTGAGGTCGGCGGCCGAGATGAGATGACGCTGCATCTGTCAGGCTCCGTAGGGCGATTCATGCGGAAGAGCGGGATAATTCGGGCGGCCGGGCACGCGTGCGGGCGCACCGAGCGGGCGTACGGCGCGGCTGGGCGCGTGCGCGAAGGGTTACGGGTGGGCGCCCGGGGCGGCCGGCTTGGCACCGAGCAGCACGGTGTCGCGACCGTCCTCCTCGGCGAGCTGGACCTTGACCGTCTCCCGCAGCGACGTCGGGAGGTTCTTGCCGACGTAGTCGGCGCGGATGGGCAGTTCGCGGTGGCCCCGGTCGACGAGGACCGCGAGCTGCACCGCGCGCGGACGGCCGATGTCGCCCAGCGCGTCGAGGGCGGCGCGGATGGTGCGGCCGGAGAAGAGCACGTCGTCGACGAGGACGACCAGGCGGCCGTCGATGCCGTCACCGGGGATCTCGGTGCGGGCCAGCGCGCGCGGCGGGTGCATGCGCAGGTCGTCGCGGTACATCGTGATGTCGAGCGAGCCGACCGGCATCGTGCGCTCGGTGATCTGCTCGAGCTTGTCGGCGAGCCGCCGGGCGAGGAAGACGCCCCGGGTCGGGATGCCGAGGAGCACCACGTCGTCGGCGCCCTTGGCGCGTTCGACGATCTCGTGGGCGATGCGGGTCAGGACCCGTGCGATGTCGGGCCCTTCGAGAACGGGCCGCGCGTCCGACCGTGCGTCGGCCTGCGTGTCCTGCTCGTCACGCCTGTCGTGCTTGTCCATACGAAACGGACCTCCTTCTCCGCCTCACGGGACGGACCTTAAAGGACGTCGGGATGTGCGTCACCCACGGTATCAGGCTCACAGAGGGGCCCCGATGACCCCCGGGACACTCCCCCGTCACCCTTCCACCGCCTCCACGTCACCCGCTTGGAGCAATGGGCGGCGGATATCACGGAAGCATCGGTGCGGACCATCCGGCTTGACGGGGGAGAGTAACGCTGCGTAACCTCACAGTGAGTCACCAGCCGCGCGGCGGGCAACACAGCAGACCGCGTCGACACCTTGTCCGGGGAGCCATATGTCCAGCGAATACGCCAAACAGCTCGGGGCCAAGCTCCGGGCCATCCGCACCCAGCAGGGCCTTTCCCTCCATGGTGTCGAGGAGAAGTCCCAGGGCCGCTGGAAGGCCGTCGTGGTCGGTTCGTACGAGCGCGGCGACCGTGCCGTGACCGTGCAGCGCCTCGCCGAGCTGGCGGACTTCTACGGCGTTCCCGTGCAGGAGCTGCTGCCGGGCACCACCCCGGGCGGTGCCGCCGAGCCGCCGCCGAAGCTGGTCCTGGACCTGGAGCGGCTGGCCACGGTGCCGGCCGAGAAGGCGGGCCCCCTGCAGCGCTACGCGGCCACGATCCAGTCGCAGCGCGGCGACTACAACGGCAAGGTGCTCTCGATCCGCCAGGACGACCTGCGCACGCTCGCCGTCATCTACGACCAGTCGCCCTCGGTCCTGACCGAGCAGTTGATCAGCTGGGGTGTTCTGGACGCGGACGCGCGTCGCGCGGTGGCGTCCCACGAGGAGCTCTGAGCCGCGGCCGGCTCAGCAGAAACGTGCCGCCAGGGGGGGGGGGGGACCCTGGGTTCCATCCCCCCCACCGACTCTTTTTTCCGAGAGGAAAGTAGTTACGGGGGTTGCGGCACCCTTGGTTCCTGGCCCACCCCGGCGGCTTCTTCGTGCCTGCGGCGGGCCGGCGAGACGGGCGGGAACGCCGGAGGGCCCACAGCGGTGTGCTGTGGGCCCTCCGGCATGGTGGGTCTCTCCCGGGGCGCTGCTCAGCTCTCGTCGTCGCGGCGCAGCGAGGGCTTGAGGTCCTTCAGCCGGCCGAGCAGGCCGTTGACGAACGCGGGCGACTCGTCCGTGGAGAACTCCTTCGCCAGCTGCACCATCTCGTCCAGGACGACGGCGTCCGGGGTCGCGTCGACCCAGATCAGCTCGTACGCCCCGAGACGCAGGATGTTGCGGTCGACGACCGGCATGCGGTCCAGCGTCCAGCCGACCGAGTACTGGGCGATGAGCTCGTCGATGCGCCGGGCACGCTCGGCGTAGCCCTCGACCAGCTCCATCGTGTACTCGCTCACCGGCGGCTGCCGGGTGTCGGACCGGGAGTGCCGGACCCAGTCGGCGAGGACCGTCAGGACGTCGGCGCCGCGCTGATCGCCCTCGAAGAGGATCTGGAAGGCGCGCTTGCGGGCCGTGTTGCGGGCAGCCACGGTTAGCTGTTCACCCGGCCGAGGTAGTCGCTCGTGCGGGTGTCGACCTTGATCTTCTCACCGGTGGTGATGAAGAGCGGGACGTTGATCTGGTGACCGGTCTCCAGGGTGGCGGGCTTGGTGCCGCCGGTGGAGCGGTCGCCCTGGACGCCCGGCTCGGTCTCCTGGATGACCAGCTCGACGGCGGCCGGCAGCTCGACGAAGAGCACCTCGCCCTCGTGCTGGGCGACGGTGGCGGTGAAGCCCTCGATCAGGAAGTTGGCGGCGTCGCCGACGGCCTTGCGGTCGACGTGCAGCTGGTCGTAGGTCTCCATGTCCATGAAGACGAAGTACTCGCCGTCCATGTACGAGAACTGCATGTCACGCTTGTCGACAGTGGCCGTCTCGACCTTGACGCCGGCGTTGAAGGTCTTGTCGACGACCTTGCCGGAAAGCACGTTCTTGAGCTTGGTGCGCACGAAGGCCGGGCCCTTGCCGGGCTTGACGTGCTGGAACTCGACGACGGACCAGAGCTGGCCGCCTTCGAGCTTGAGCACCATGCCGTTCTTGAGGTCGTTCGTGGAAGCCACGGTTGCGGAATCTCCTGGACTGGACTGACGTGGACGACCCCGGTGCAGGCATGCGCACAGCGCGAGGCTAGAGCGCGAGCAGCTCCTTGGTCGTGATGGTGAGTAGCTCGGGCCCGCCGTCCGCCTCGGGGCGCACGACGAGTGTGTCATCGATCCGGACCCCGCCCCGGCCCGGGAGGTGGACCCCCGGTTCGACGGTGACCGGCACACAAGCGTCCAGTTTACCCATGGCCGCGGGGGCCAACTGCGGGTCCTCGTCGATTTCGAGTCCGACCCCGTGACCGGTGAGGGCCGGGAGGTTCTCCGCGTACCCGGCCGAGTCCAGTGCCTGCCGGGCCGCGCGGTCCACATCCCGGCAGGCGGCGCCCGGTACGAGGGCCTCCCGGCCGGCCCGCTGGGCGGAGAAGACGAGGTCGTACAGCTCGATCTGCCAGTCGGCCGGCGAGGTGCCGATGACGAACGTACGGCCGATCTCGCAGCGGTAGCCGCGGTAGGTCGCGCCCAGGCAGACGGAGAGGAAGTCGCCCTCCTCCACCCGGCGGTCGGTGGGCCGGTGGCCGCGGCGCCCCGAGTTCGGGCCCGTGCCGACGGAGGTGGGGAACGCGGGACCGTCGGCGCCGTGATCGACCAGTCGGCGCTCCAGTTCCAGCGCGAGGTGCCGCTCGGTACGGCCCACCAGGATGGACTCCAGGAGTTCGCCGAGTGCCTGGTCGGCGATCTCGGCGCCGATGCGCAGGCAGGAGATCTCCTCCTCGTCCTTGACCACCCGCAGTTGCTCGACCGCCTGGCCGAGGTCGGTCAGGCGCAGCCGGGGGGCGACCGAGCGCATGGCACGGTGCCGGACCACGGTGAGGTGGTGGTCCTCCGTGGCGAGGGACTCCGCGCCCTGGGCCGCGGCGAGGCCGGCGGCCGCGACGGCCGGGTCGCCGCCGGGTCCGGGCAGCGCGCGTACCGGCAGCGACTCGTCGGGCCGGACTCCCGTCGACCGGTCGTCCGGCGGGCCGGAGCAGACCAGCAGGTCGTCGGTCCTGCCCAGCAGCAGCACGGCGCCCTGCGGGACGGCGCCCGCGAGATAGTGCACGTTGGCGGGTCGGGAGACGAGCGCCGCCGCGCTGCCGCCCGCGTTGCAGCGTTCTCGTAGGCGCGTCCGGCGGGCCGCGTACACCTCTGACATGAGCCGAGCGTAAGAGCTCCGCTCGGGGCGCGCCGCTCGGGAGAGGCCGAGTGGGCGGCGCGGCGAGCGTGCGGGGGCGCGGGGGCTCCGGGGTGCAGGGGGCCGGGGTGCAGGGCGGCCCGGGTGCAGGGGCGGCCGGGGGATGCGGCAATCGCGCGGGGTTGCGGGGGGGGGCGGCGAGCGTGGAGAGGTGCGGCACGTGGATGGGGGGTGTGGAGGGTGCCGCCGAAGGTGCGGTGACGCCCGGCCCGGATCCGCACCGGCCGACGGCAGGGGCCCTCACCTACCGCGCGCGGGCGCCCCGGTCCCCTTCGTCACCAGTTCGGCGGGCTCGCCATGGAGCGGGCGAGGACCTCGTCCAGGACCCGGGCCGTCTCCGGTACGTCGAGCTGGGAGTTGTCGATGATGGGGAGGCCGGAGCCGTACCAGCCGGCCATACGGCCGTGGATGCGGGCGACCTCCTCGTCGGTGAGCCGCCGGTTGCCGCTGCGCTCGGCGTTGCGTTCCAGGACGACGTCCAGGCCCGGCAGCAGGACGACCGGGAGCAGACCGGGGCCGACGTGCCGCTTCCAGCCGCCGAGGCCGACGACCGGGCGGTCCGGGAAGACCGCGTCGTCGAGGATGCAGGAGATGCCGTTGGCGAGGAAGTTGCGTGCGGAGAAGCCGCAGGTGCGGCGGGCGAGGCGGTACTGGGCCTCGGAGTGCTCGTTCCACCCCGTCTGCGGGTCGGCGAAGCCGGAGCGGACCCACTCGCGGACGTCGTCGAGGCTGATGTGCGCGGTGGGGACCCGGCGGTGGCCCGCCCAGTACTTGGCGACGCTGGTCTTGCCGGCCCCCGCGGGGCCGATCAGCAGCACCGCGAGGGTGGTCGTGGTGGGGTCCGGTGCGGAGGCCGCGGCGGGCGGCACGCTGGGCACGGCCACGGGGCCGCCGGGCGGCAGCGTGACGTGACCGGTGGTCTCCGGCGGCGGCACGGGGGCGGCCGGGTGCGGACCCGGGGCCTGCTGCCCGGCGGGGGCCTGCTGGGGAGCCGGGGCCTGGTGAGGAGCCGAGGCCTGGTGCGGGGCCACCGGGGGCGGGACCTGCACGGGGTACCCCGGCGCCGCGGGCGGCGGCACGGGGGCGGAACCCCCCGGACCCGGGCGATGTGCGGCCGGGGACCAGCCGACGGCCGGTCCGTGCCCCGGCTGATGGGGCGGCGGCAGCGGAGAACCCACTGCGTGCTGCATCCGGTGCCACTCCGTCTCGTACAGGCGATGGGCGCTGACGGCGGGAAGGGGCCGCCCGCTCTCCCCCACACCCTAGAGGGCGTGCAGGACGCCCGTCCGAACGGTACCGCCCCCGGCCGTCGTTTGGTGAACGGCCGGGGGCGGTCCGAAGTGCCCGTCCGGCAAGGCGAATCGGGCGGATGGTGCGCGGGGGTACTACTCGCCCACCTCGCCGTAGGCGGCGAGGAGGACGGCCGGGTCGGGGCCCTCCAGCACGGTGGGCCTGGCGAGGCCGTCCAGGACGATGAAGCGCAGCAGGTCGCCGCGGGACTTCTTGTCGATCTTCATGTTCTCGACGAGCTTGGGCCACTGGTCGTAGCGGTAGTGCAGCGGCAGGCCGACCGCTTCGAGGATGCTGCGGTGGCGGTCGGCGGTGGCGTCGTCCAGGCGTCCCGCGAGGCGGCCCAGTTCGGCGGCGAAGTGCATGCCGACCGAGACGGCGGCGCCGTGGCGCCACTTGTAGCGCTCGTTCTTCTCGATGGCGTGGCCGAGCGTGTGCCCGTAGTTCAGGATCTCCCGCACGCCCGCCTCCTTCAGGTCGGACGAGACGACCTCCGCCTTGACCTTGATCGAGCGCACGATCAGCTCGGCCGTGTGCGGTCCCGCCGGGGTGCGCGCGGCCTCGGGGTCGGACTCGATCAGGTCGAGGATCGCCGGGTCGGCGATGAAGCCGGCCTTGATGACCTCGGCGAGTCCGGAGACGTAGTCGTTGACCGGGAGGGAGTCCAGCGCGGCCAGGTCGCACAGGACGCCGGCCGGCGGGTGGAAGGCGCCGACGAGGTTCTTGCCCTCGGCGGTGTTGATGCCGGTCTTGCCGCCGACCGCGGCGTCCACCATGGCCAGCACGGTGGTGGGGACGGCGATCCAGCGCACGCCGCGCAGCCAGGTCGCGGCCACGAACCCGGCCAGGTCGGTGCTGGCCCCGCCGCCGACGCCGACGACGACGTCGGTGCGGGTGAATCCGGACTGGCCGAGCGCCTTCCAGCAGTAGGCGGCGACCTCGGCGGTCTTCGCCTCCTCGGCGTTGGGCACCTGGATGGCGACGGCCTCGTAGCCCTGCTCGGCGAGGTCGGCGCGCAGCGCGTCACCGGTCTCGGCGAGAGCCTCGGGATGGATCACCGCGACCCGCTTGGCCCGGGCCCCGATCAGGCCGCCCAGCTCGCCCAGGAGCTGCCGGCCCACCAGGACCTCGTAGGGGTCGGACCCCGCCGTGCCGCCGACCTGGATCCGGGTGACTGCCTCGCTCATGCTTCCTTCAACTCCAGTGCGTCCAGGACGGCTCGGGTGACTTCCTCGGGGGCGCGCCCGTCCGTGGCCACGACGGCCGTCGCGACCTCCTCGTAGAGGTGGCGGCGGGCCTCCATCAGCTCGCGCCACTGCTTGCGCGGGTTGACCGCCAGCAGGGGGCGGGCGGCGTTCAGGCCCGTGCGCCGGACCGCCTCCTCGACGTCCATGGAGAGGTAGACGACCCGTCGGCCGGTGAGCAGGGTCCGGGTGTCCGCGTCCAGGACGGCGCCGCCGCCGAGGGCGAGGACCCCGTCGTGCTCGGTGAGAGCGGTCCGCACGGCCTCCTTCTCGAGGGACCGGAAGGCGCTCTCGCCCTCGTCCACGAAGATCTCGGCGATGGTCCGCCTCTGGGCGGCGACGATGTCCTCGTCGGTGTCCCGGTAGCCGGTACCGAGGCGCTCGGCCAGCAGCTGCCCGACCGTGGACTTGCCGACACCCATCGGGCCGACCAGGACGATCAGCGGCGTGCTCATCGGATGGCCAGGCTGTCGAGGTACGACCGCACGTTGCGGCGCGTCTCCGGCACGCTGTCGCCGCCGAACTTCTCCGCCACCGCGTCCGCCAGGACCAGGGCGACCATCGCCTCGGCGACGATGCCGGCGGCGGGTACCGCACACACGTCGGAGCGCTGGTGGTGGGCCTGCGCGGCCTCGCCGGTGGCGACGTCCACGGTCCGCAGGGCGCGCGGCACGGTCGCGATCGGCTTCATCGCCGCCCTGACGCGCAGCAGCTCACCGGTGGTCAGCCCGCCCTCGGTGCCGCCGGAACGGCCGGTGGCCCGCCTGATGCCGTCGGGGCCGGTGAGGATCTCGTCGTGCGCCTGCGAGCCGGGCACCCGGGCCAGGCCGAAGCCGTCGCCGACCTCGACGCCCTTGATGGCCTGGATGCCCATGAGGGCGGCGGCCAGCCGGGCGTCCAGCCGGCGGTCCCAGTGCACGTGCGAGCCGAGTCCGACCGGCACCTCGTACGCCAGCACCTCGACCACGCCGCCGAGGGTGTCGCCGTCCTTGTGGGCCTGGTCGATCTCCGCGACCATCGCCTTCGAGGCGTCCGCGTCGAGGCAGCGCACCGGGTCGGCGTCCAGCTTCTCCACGTCCGCCGGCGTCGGGTACACGCCGTACGGCGCCTTGGCCGCCGCCAGTTCCACGACGTGGCTGACGATCTCGATGCCGGCGGTCTCCTTCAGGTACGACCGCGCCACGGCGCCGAGGGCCACCCGGGCGGCCGTCTCCCGCGCGGAGGCGCGCTCCAGGATCGGCCGGGCCTCGTCGAAGCCGTACTTCTGCATGCCCGCGAGGTCGGCGTGGCCGGGGCGGGGCCGGGTCAGCGGGGCGTTGCGGGCCAGACCTGCCAGCACCTCCGGGTCCACCGGATCGGCCGCCATGACCTGCTCCCACTTCGGCCACTCGGTGTTGCCGACCATGACCGCGACCGGGGAGCCGAGGGTGCGCCCGTGCCGGACGCCGCCGAGGAAGGTGACCTCGTCCCGCTCGAACTTCATCCGCGCGCCGCGCCCGTAGCCGAGCCGCCGCCTCGCCAGGTGGTCCGCCACCATGTCCGTGGTGATCGGTACGCCGGCGGGCAGTCCCTCCAGCGTCGCGACGAGTGCGGGACCGTGGGACTCCCCCGCGGTCAGCCAGCGCAACCTGCTCAACGGTGCTCCTCAGTGCTCGCGCCCCGGTGTGCCCGCGTACGCCCTGTGCGTACGGCGACGGCGGTGCGGGTGCGCGGCCCCGGCCCGCCGCCTCCGATCCTCCCACGTCCGGAGGTACGGACCGGAATCGGTCCGCTGGACGGACGGGCGCGCGGGGCCGCCGGGAGACCACCGCACCGGGCGCGGGGGCGGCCCGTCCTCACTTCCCCGCGAGCGCGTGCTCCCCGGCGGCCCGCATCGCCGCGAGCGGGGCCGTTGGGCTGCCCGTCATCTGCTCCACCTGGAGCACCGCCTGGTGGAGCAGCAGGTCGAGGCCGCTGACGACGGCGCCGCCGTGGGCCGACCAGCGGGCGGCGAGCGTGGTCGGCCACGGGTCGTAGAGCACGTCGAAGAGGGTGGCGGGCATCTCGGGCACGGCGGCGGCGAGCGCGTCGGTGGTGCCGGCCGGGGTGGTGGAGACGACCAGCGGGGCGCGCAGCGCCTCCTCGGCGTCCGCCCAGTCCGCGATGCGCACGGCGACGTCCAGCCGTTCGGCCCAGCCCCGCATCTCGGCGGCGCGCGCCTCGCTGCGCACGTAGACGGCGATCTCGCCGGTGCAGACCCGGGCGAGCGCGGCCAGGGCTGAGGAGGCGGTGGCGCCGGCGCCGAGGATCGCGGCGGTCTCGGCCTTCTCGACGCCGTGCTCGCGCAGGGCGGCGACCATGCCGGGGATGTCGGTGTTGTCGCCGGTCCTGCGGCCGTCCGGGGTGAACACCACGGTGTTCACCGCGTCCACGGAGGCCGCTGTCTCGCTGATCCCGTCGAGCAGCGGGATGACCGCCCGCTTGAGCGGCATGGTGAGCGACAGCCCCGCCCACTCGGGGCCGAGCCCGTCGAGGAAGCCCGGCAGGGCCGCCTCGTCGACGTCGAAGCGGTCGTACGTCCAGCCCGCGAGGCCCAGCTCGGCGTAGGCGGCGCGGTGCAGGACCGGGGAGAGCGAGTGGGCGATCGGCGAGCCGAGCACGGCGGCCCGGCGGGGGTCAGTTGCCCGAGCTGGCATCGAACTTGTCCTTCAGTTTCAGGAACTCGTCGTGTGTCCTGGCGAACTCGGTCTTGCTCACGCCGTCGGTGGCCACGAAGTAGATCCAGCCGTCCTTCGTGGGATTCAGCGCCGCTCGCAGGGCTTCTTCGCCGGGATTTCCGATGGGTCCGGGCGGCAGGCCCCGGTGGAAGTAGGTGTTGTACGGGTCCGAGTTGCTGTTGATCTCGGACTCGCTGATGTGGATCTCACTCTGGCCCTTCAGGTAGTTGAAGGACGAGTCGAACTGGAGCTTCTGGTTGGTCTCGGTGTTCGTGGGCTTGAGCCGGTTGTAGACGACCTCGGACATCTTGCGGAAGTCCTCGTGCGTCTTGCCCTCCGCCTGCACCAGGCTCGCCACCGTGAGCAACTGCCACGGACCCTCGAGACCGAGGCCCTCCGCCTTCTCCTCGAGTCCGATCTTCTCGTACTGCTCGTCGGCCCGAGCCACCATCTGCTTCAGCACGTCCACGGGCTTCTGGCCCTCGGCCGCCGAGTAGCTCGACGGGTAGAGGAAGCCCTCCAGCGGGTCCTTCACGTCCTCGTGGTTGACCGCCCAGTCGGGCAGACCGAGGTTCTTCCACTCGGTCTCGGCGACCTTGGCCGTGGTGCCCTCGTCCACCCCGAGCTGCTTGTCGATCATCTTGTAGATGTCGACGTTGCGCTTGCCCTCGGCGATGATGAGGTTGCTGCGGCTCTCGGGGCTGAGCAGGAGTTCGACCGCGCTCTCGGCCGACATCTCCTTCTGCAGCGTGTAGGCGCCGTCCTGGATGCTCTTGCCCCGGGGGTTGCTCTGCTGGGCGGCGATGAAGGCGTCGACGCTCTTCACCACACCCTTGCGCTTGAGTTCCTGGCCGATCGTCGAGCCGCCGGCTCCCTTGGGGATGGTGACGATGACCTGCTCGCCGTTGCCGTCGCCCGCGTAGTCCGGAGCCGCGCCGAACCGATCCTGGTAGAACTGGTAACCGAAGTAGCTGACTCCCGCCACGCCACCGCCCAGCACGAGGCAGACCACCAGGCACGCGCATCCGTTGCGGCGCTTCCTGGGCTTGCCGCCCCGCCCCCTGCGGTCACCGCGGCCGTCGCCGGCGCCGTCGTCGGAATCGTCGCCGTCGTCCCCGCCCGCGAAGAAGGCGTGCTCTCCCTGGTCGGGCCCCGGGTCCCAGTCGGTGCGCTCCGGCTCGGGTTCGGTACGCCGACGGGCGGGCGGTTCCGGCGGCGGGTACGCCTCCGGAGTGCCGTAGAAGTCGGGCTGCTCCGCGCCGTAGGCGGCGGCCTGCTGGCCGTAGGGGTCGGCCGGGTCGGCGGGGTACTGCGTGTGGGGGTGCCCACCGGTGTCCCAGCCTCCGTCGCCGTAACCCTGCTGGTGCTGCTGGGACGCGTACTGCTGGTCGTACTGCTGCTGGTCGTACTGCTGCTGCCCGTACTGGTCGTACTGCGGCTCGGGACGCTGCTGTCCGTACTGGTCGTACTGCGGCTGCTGACCGTAGGCGGACTGGCCGCCGTCACCCCAGTCGCCGTACTGCTGCTGCGACTGCTGCTGCTCCGGATACTGCTGTGGCTGGCCGCCGTAGGGGGACTGCCGGCCCTCCTGGGCCTGCTGTCCGCCCCATCCGCCGTCCCCGTACAACGGGTCCTCCGGATGCCACGGTTCGGAGCCTGGGCCCCGGCCATACTCAGTCATCGATCCCCTAGAGCCGCGAGGCGGCGGCGCGCGCGGCCCGTCATGGGGGTGGCCGGCTCCCGTTCCGCCTCTTGCTGTGCGGTGGCTGTTCGAATGCCTCCGCATCGCGCGGAACGTTACCGTATCGCGATCAGATGACCACTTCGACGCCCTCGCCGGGCGCTGTGCCTGACACCCGTTCGGATTCCAGTGCCTGCTGGAGGATGATCACAGCGGCGGCCTGGTCGATGACGGACCGCCCCTTCTTGGACTTCACTCCCGAGGCGCGCAGCCCCTGGCCGGCGGTCACCGTCGTCATCCGCTCGTCGACGAGTCGCACCGGGACGGGCGCGATGCCGCGGGCCAGCTCCTGCGCGAAGCCCCTGACCTTGACCGCGGCCGGGCCCTCGCCCCCCTTGAGGGAACGGGGGAGCCCGACGACGACCTCGATCGCCTCGTACTCCTCGACCAGCTGCCTCAGGCGCCGGTGCGCCGCCGGGACGTCGCGGCCGGGGACGGTCTCGACCGGGGTGGCGAGGATCCCGTCGGGGTCGCACGAAGCGACCCCGATACGGGCGTCCCCCACGTCGATCGCGAGGCGGCGGCCCCGGCGCAGCGCCGGGGCGTCCTGCTGGTCGGCGCTCACTTGGCGGTGTCCGCCACGAGGCGCTCGACGGCGTCGACGGCGTCACCGACGGCGGCCGGGTTCTGGCCGCCGCCCTGGGCGACGTCCGGCTTGCCGCCACCGCCGCCGCCGAGCGTCTTGGCGGCGGCGCGGACCAGGTCACCGGCCTTGAGACCGCGTTCGCGGGCGGCCTCGTTGGTGGCGATGACGGTCAGTGGCTTGCCGTTGACCGTCGTGAACAGGGCCACGACCGCGGCCCCGCCGCCCTGGATGCGGCCGCGCACGTCGAGGACCAGCTTGCGCAGGTCGTCGGCGGCGGTGCCGTCGGGGACCTGGCCGGTCACCAGGGCCACGCCGCGCACGTCCTTGGCGGACTCGGCGAGGCCGCCGGCGGCCTGGAGGACCTTCTCGGCGCGGAACCTCTCGATCTCCTTCTCGGCGTCCTTCAGCTTGCCGAGCATGGCGGAGACCTTCTCCGGGAGCTTCTCCGGGCGGCCCTTGACCAGCTCCTGGAGCTGGGCGACGACCGTGTGCTCACGGGCGAGGAAGTGGTAGGCGTCCACGCCGACCAGGGCCTCGATGCGGCGCACACCGGAACCGATGGAGGACTCGCCGAGCAGCTTGACCAGGCCGAGCTGGGCGGTGTTGTGCACGTGGGTGCCGCCGCACAGCTCCTTGGAGAAGTCGCCGATGGTCACGACGCGAACGCGCTCGCCGTACTTCTCGCCGAACTCGGCGATGGCGCCCTGCTTCCTGGCCTCGTCGATGCCCATGACGTCGGCCCGCACGTCCAGGTCGCGGGCGAGCACCTCGTTGATCTTCTGCTCGACGTCGGTCATCACGGCCGTCGGAACGGCGGACGGCGAACCGAAGTCGAAGCGGAAGCGGCCGGGCTGGTTCTCCGAACCGGCCTGGGCGGCCGTCGGACCGAGGGCGTCGCGCAGGGCCTGGTGGGTGAGGTGGGTGGCCGAGTGGGCGCGGGCGATGGCCTTGCGGCGCCGGTCGTCGATGGAGGCCTGGGCCTTGGCGCCGACGGTGACCTCGCCGACCTGGACGACGCCCTTGTGGACGTACACGCCCGGGACCGGCTTCTGGCAGTCGCGGATCTCGATGACGGCCCCGGTGTCGACCTTGATCCGGCCGGTGTCGCCGATCTGACCGCCGCCCTCGGCGTAGAACGGGGTGCGGTCGAGGACGATCTCTACCTCGTCGCCCTCGGTGGCGGCCGGCGAGGAGGCGCCGTCGACGAGGATGCCGACGATCGTGGACTCGCTCTCGGTGTCGGTGTAGCCGATGAAGTCGGTGGCACCGGCCTGGTCGGCGATCTCGCGGTAGGCGCCGGTGCCGGCGTGGCCGGTCTTCTTGGCCTGGGCGTCGGCCTTGGCGCGCTCCCGCTGCTCCTTCATCAGGCGGCGGAAGCCGTCCTCGTCCACGGACAGGCCCTGCTCGGCGGCCATCTCCAGGGTGAGGTCGATCGGGAAGCCCCAGGTGTCGTGGAGCAGGAAGGCCTTGTCGCCGGCGAGGACGCTGCCGCCGGCGGCCTTGGTGTCGGTGACGGCGGTGTCGAGGATGTTGGTGCCGGCCTTCAGCGTCTTGAGGAAGGCGTTCTCCTCGGCGAGGGCGACCTTCTCGATCCGCTCGCGGTCGGTGATCAGTTCGGGGTACTGCTGCCCCATCATCCCGATCACGACGTCGATCAGGTCCTTGACGACCGGACCGGTGGCGCCGAGCAGGCGCATGTTGCGGATGGCCCGGCGCATGATGCGGCGCAGGACGTAGCCGCGGCCCTCGTTGCCGGGGGTGACGCCGTCGCCGATGAGCATCACGGAGGTGCGCATGTGGTCGGTGACCACGCGCAGGGAGACGTCCGAGGCGTGGGCGTCGCCGTAGGCCACACCGGTCAGCTCGGTGGCCTTCTTGATGACCGCCATGGAGGTGTCGATCTCGTACATGTTCTGCACGCCCTGCAGAATCATGGCGAGCCGCTCCAGGCCGAGCCCGGTGTCGATGTTCCGGCTCGGCAGGTCCCCGAGGATCTCGAAGTCCTCCTTGCCGATGCCCTCGCCCCGCTCGTACTGCATGAAGACGAGGTTCCAGATCTCCACGTACCGCTCGTCGTTGACGGCGGGACCGCCCTCGGCGCCGAACTCGGGGCCTCGGTCGTAGTTGATCTCGGAGCAGGGGCCGCAGGGTCCGGGGACGCCCATGGACCAGTAGTTGTCCTTCTTGCCCAGGCGCTGGATGCGCTCGGAGGGAACGCCGACGACGTCGCGCCAGATGCGCTCGGCCTCGTCGTCGTCCTGGTAGACGGTGATCCACAGGCGCTCGGGATCGAGGCCGTAACCGCCCTTGTCCTGGGGGCTGGTGAGCAGCTCCCAGGCGTACGTGACGGCGCCTTCCTTGAAGTAGTCGCCGAAGGAGAAGTTGCCGCACATCTGGAAGAACGTGCCGTGGCGCGTGGTCTTGCCGACCTCTTCGATGTCCGGCGTGCGCACGCACTTCTGCACGCTCGTGGCGCGGTCGAAGGGCGGCTTGACCTCACCCAGGAAGTACGGCTTGAAGGGCACCATGCCGGCCGGGACCAGCAGCAGAGTCGGGTCGTCCGCGATGAGCGACGCCGAAGGGACGACGGTGTGACCGCGCTCCTCGAAGAAGCTCAACCAGCGGCGACGAATCTCGGCCGACTCCATCAGTGGTCCTCATTCCGGTTGTACGAGTACGTCGTCCTGACGTCGGCGACGGACTTCGGGTTGCTGCGGTTCTCGATGGCGGTGTACCGCCGGGGTGCGGGGAGTTCGCCGTCGACGGGGGCCTTCAGGCCCAGCGCGTCGTCCAGTTCGGCCTCCCGCTGGGCCATGTTCTCGCGGACGTCGAGCGCGAAGCCCACCGCACGGTCCTTGAGCCGGGTGCCCGCGTCGAGCGCCTTGTTCGCCGCGGTCGCGGCGAGGCTCTCGGGGGTCAGCTGCCTGAGCTTCCGGTTGACCTTGGTGGTGGCCCACACACCGGCGGCGACACCGGTGCCGAACCAGAACGTACGGCGGAACATCGCTGGATCAGTCCTTCTTCCGCTTCGTCCGCCGCGCCACCGGGATCGTACGGCCGACGATCACGGTGCGCCGCGGCTGCTTGGCCGGGCCCGCGGGCACGTCCTCCTTGCGACCGCCGAGTGCCCTGCGCACGCCGTACCCGAACGCGGCGACCTTGACCAGGGGTCCGCCGAAGGTGGAGGCCACGGTGGTGGACAGCGCCGAGGCGTTCGACGTGACCTCCTGGACGTCCGAGGCGATCGCGTCGACCCGGTCGATCTGGGTCTGCGCGGAGCGCACCGCCGACGAGGCGTCGGCCAGCAGGGGGACGGCCTGGTCGGTCACGTCCGCCACCAGCTTGGTGGTCGCCCTGAGCGTCTGGGCCAGCCTCGCCAGTGCCACGGCGAGGAAGGAGACCAGGATCGCCCAGAAGACGGCCACCAGGATCCCGGCCACCTCGCCACCGGACACTGCGCACCCGCTCCCTGAAAGACGTGCCTGAACATCGGGAAAGTCGTGCACCGAGCCTATCGCGCCGGGTGCGGGGCTCCGTACCGGATTACCGCCCGCGTCCGGTCGCGTGCGGTGCGGCCCCCCGGGGCGATTGTACGGAGTGAATACGGCTCAGTACGCTCTGTGTTCCATGCGAGACCATCGACACGCCGGCCTCCCGCACGGCAATCTCCCGCTCGAACTCGACGCCTTCGTGGGGAGGACGGCGGAACTCGCCGAGCTGGCCGGTGCGCTGGAGGGCGGCCGACTGGTGACGTTGACCGGGACCGGCGGGGTCGGGAAGTCGCGGCTGGCGGCCAGGGCGGCCGCGCGGTGCGCGCCCCGGGACGGGGTGTGGCGGGTGGAGCTGGCGCCGGTGCGCGACGAGGAGTTCGTCGACTACGCCGTCGTGGAGGCGCTGGGCCTGACCGACCACACGACCCGGCTGCCGCGCGAGACACTTCTCGCGCACCTCGCCGAACGGGACCTGCTGCTGGTCCTGGACGGTGTCGAGCACTTGGTGGACGCCTGCGCCGCGCTGACGGCCGACCTGCTGGGCCGGGCTCCGGGACTGCGGATCCTCGCGGTGGGCCGCAGGCCGCTGGGCGTGCCCGGGGAGCGGCTGGTTCCGCTGGCGCCGCTGCGTCCCGGGGAGGCGGTGGAGCTGTTGACGGTCCGCGCCGGGCAGCGGCACCTGCCGCGCGGGTACGACGCCGGCCGGGACGAGGGCGGGCGGGAGGTGCGCGAGCTGTGCCGGCGCCTGGACGGGATCCCGCTCGCGATCGAGCTGGCGGCGGGACGGCTGGGCGCGCTGTCGCCCGGGCAGGTGCTGCGGCGACTGGACGACCGCTTCCGCCTGCTGACCGGCGGCGACCGCACCGCGCTGCCCCGGCACCGGACGCTGCGCACGGCCATCGGCTGGAGCCACGAGCTGTGCACACCGCGGGAACGGCTGCTGTGGGCGCGTCTGTCGGTTTTCGCGGGTCCGTTCGACCTGGAAGCGGCCGAGTACGTGTGCGGCGGCGAGGGGCTGGCCGCCGCCGACGTGCTGGACGTGCTCTGCGCGCTGCTCGCGCAGTCCGTGCTGACCCGCGAGGAGACCCGGGCCGGGGTGCGCTACCGGATGCTCGACACGGTGCGGGCGTACGGCGCCGACTGGCTGGAGGCCACCGGTGACGCCGCCCGGCTGCGCAGGCGGCACCGGGACTGGTACGTGGGCCTGGCGACCTGGTGCGAGCTGGAGTGGTTCTCACCGCGCCAGCGGGAGGTCGCCGCGCGGGTGGACGCGGAACTGCCGAATCTGCGCGGCGCCCTGGAACACTGCCTCACCGAGCCGGACGAGGCGCACCTGGGCCAGTACCTGGCGGGTGCCCTGTGGTTCCACTGGGTGGGCTGCGGGCGGCTGTCGGAGGGACGGCGCTGGCTGGAGCAGGCGGTACGGCTGGACGCGGAGGGCACCGCGGGCGAGCAGCCCCGGCTGAAGGCGCTGTGGGTGCTCGGCCACGTGGCGATCCTGCAGGGCGACACGGTGCCCGCGCTGGCGGCGCTGCAGGAGTGCCGGGAGGAGGCCGAGCGGTCGGCGAACCCGACGGCGGTGGCGTACGCGGAGCACCGCACCGGCTGCCTGGCGCTGGTCTCGGACGACATGCCGCGGGCGGAAGCGCTGCTGCGCTCCGCGCTGGAGCGTTATCGGGAGATCGGCGAGCTCAACAGCAACGTGCTGATGGGCCAGGTGGAGCTGGCGATGACCCGGGCCTTCCAGGGCGACCTGCCGGACGCCGTGCGGTTGTGCGAGGACGTGCGCCGGGTGTGCGAGGACCACGGCGAACTCTGGGCCCGGGGCTACGCCCTGTACGTGCTGGCCTACGCGGCCTGGAGCGACGGCGATCCGGCACGCGCCCGTGAGCTGCTGGCCGACTGCCTGAACGGCGCCCACCGCTTCCGCGACCAGCTGGGCTCGGTGCTGGCGGTGGAGCTGCTGGCCCTGGTCACCCTGGCACAGGGCGACGCGGCGGAGGCCGCGGTGCTGCAGGGTGCGGCGGCGCGGATGTGGCCGTCGGTGGGGCTGCCGCTGTTCGGCTCGGCGCACTACAACGCGCCGCACGAGCTGTGCGAGGCGGCGGCGCGGGAGCAGCTGGGCGACGAGCGGTACGAGGAGCGCGTGCGGCACGGGGCGCGGCTCGGCCGCCGGGAGGCGGTGTCGCGGGCGCTGCGGCGGCCCGGCGTACCGGTCTCGCCGCCGGTGCCGGGCGGGGCGGGGCGGCGTGCCGCGGCGGGAGCACGTACGGCGAAGCCCGCCGCCCCGCCCACCCTGGAGGGCGGGGAGACGGCGGGCTGAGGTACCTCTGGGGTACTGCGCCGGGGCTGGGGTCAGCGGGCGTAGTACTCGACGACGAGCTGCTCGTCGCAGATCACCGGGATCTCCTTGCGGTTCGGCTCACGGTCCAGGCGGAACGCCAGGGCCTTGAGGTTCACCTGGAGGTAGCGCGGGGTCTCGCCGTCGGGGGCGAAGCCACCCTCACGGGCGATCGTGAAGAGGGTCTTCTCCTTGGAGCGCTCGCGCACCTGCACGACGTCGTCCGGGCGGACACGGAAGGACGGCTTGTCGACCTTCTGGCCGTTGACCTGGATGTGGCCGTGGACGACCATCTGGCGGGCCTGGTAGATCGTGCGGGCGATGCCCGAACGCAGGACCAGCGCGTCGAGACGGCGCTCGAGCTCGATGACCAGGGCCTCGCCGGTCTTCATGTTGGTCTTGGAGGCACGCTCGTAGGCGCGGACGAGCTGGCGCTCGCTGAGGTCGTACTGCGCGCGCAGACGCTGCTTCTCGAGCAGACGGACCTTGTAGTCCGAGTTCTGCTTGCGGCCGCGGCCGTGCTCACCCGGCGGGTAGGGGCGGGCCTCGAAGTACTTGACGGCCTTCGGCGTCAGTGCGATGCCGAGGGCACGCGACTTCTTGACCTTGGGGCGGGACTGGTTCGCCACTGTCTGTGTCTCTTCTCTGGTTTCCGGCTTGTCAGGGGTTGAGGGAGGTCGCATCCGCAGCCGGGGAAACCCGGCTGGTCCGCGGGGGACCTGCCGGGCAGCCGCTCCCTGGTCTGGGCACATACGTGCAGCACGCGAGTGGCCCACCGACCGCTCCCGGGACTCCGGGTGGTGGTGGGCTGCCCGCGACACCTGTCGACGGTGCGCGACGCTCCTGGAACCCCGAGGGGTTCCGGCCGGTTGTCCCGTTCTGACTGCACGGGGCTCGGCACTTCGGGCGATTCTACAGGCTGCTCAGGACCGCCTGCGACCCAGGTGTCCTCGGGTCCACTCCACCGCGTCCGCGTATCTGGCCTCGGCGCCGTGCCGGGTCGGGGTGTAGTAGGTGCGGTCCTTCAGCTCGTCCGGGGCGTACTGCTGGGCGGCGATGCCCTCGGGCAGGTCGTGCGGGTAGACGTATCCCTGCCCGTGTCCGAGCTTGCCCGCCCCCTTGTAGTGGCTGTCCCGCAGGTGCGAGGGCACCGGCCCGGCGAACCCCTTGCGCACGTCGTCCAGGGCGGCGCCGATGGCGGTGGTCGCGGCGTTGGACTTGGGCGCGAGGGCGAGGGCGATGGTGGCGTGGCTCAGGGTGAGCGCGGCCTCCGGGAAGCCGATCATGGCGACGGCCTGGGCGGCGGCGACGGCGGTCGGCAGGGCGTTGGGGTCGGCGAGGCCGATGTCCTCGCTGGCGGAGATCATCAGGCGGCGGGCGATGAAGCGGGGGTCCTCGCCGGCCTCGATCATCCGGGCCAGGTAGTGCAGGGCGGCGTCCACGTCGGAGCCGCGGATGGACTTGATCAGGGCGCTGGCGACGTCGTAGTGCTGGTCGCCGTCGCGGTCGTACTTCACCGCGGCCCGGTCGACCGTCTCCTCCAGCGTGGTCAGGCCGATCTCCGTCTCGCCCTTGTCCAGTGCGGCCCCGGCGGCGGCCTCCAGCGCGGTCAGCGCACGGCGGGCGTCGCCGCCGGCGATGCGCAGCAGGTGGTCCTCGGTGTCCTCGGGGAGCGCCACGGCCTCCCCCAGTCCGCGCTCGTCGGTGAGGGCCCGGCGCAGGAGGTCTCTGACGTCGTCGTCGGTGAGGGGTTCGAGGGTGAGGAGGAGGGAGCGGGAGAGCAGGGGGGAGATCACCGAGAAGTACGGGTTCTCGGTGGTGGCGGCGATCAGGGTGACCCAGCGGTTCTCGACGGCCGGGAGCAGGGAGTCCTGCTGGGCCTTGCTGAAGCGGTGGATCTCGTCGAGGAAGAGGACGGTCTCCTTGCCGTACCCGCCGACCGCACGGCGGGCACCGTCGATGACCGCGCGGACCTCCTTGACGCCCGCGGTGATCGCCGACAGTTCCACGAAGCGCTTGTTGGTCGCCTTGGAGACGACGTACGCCAGGGTGGTCTTGCCGGTACCCGGCGGGCCCCAGAGGATGACCGAGGAGGGCCCGGCGGGGCCGGAGGCGCCCTCGCCGACCAGGCGGCGCAGGGGGGATCCGGGCTTGAGCAGGTGCTGCTGCCCGACGACCTCGTCGAGGGTGCGCGGGCGCATCCGCACGGCGAGGGGGCTGCCGGTCGGGTCCTTCTCCTGGCGTTCTTCTGCTGCGGCGGTGAACAGGTCGGGCTCCACGCCTTGAACCCTAAATCACCGCACCGACAACGCGGCGGGCGCCGGCCTCCCGGGCCGCCGGGCCCGCCCGCCGGGAGGCCGTCAGCTGGTCCAGAAGTCCCACCAGCGGGTCAGGATCATCATGCCGATGATGCCGATGTGCAGCACCGGGAGGACCCAGGTGAACTCGCCGAAGAAACCCTTGAGCCAGTTCGGTGCGGGCAGGAAGCCCTTGCGGACGTTGAAGGACGTCACGTACCAGAACATGATGATCGTGGCGACCCAGGCCAGACAGCACCACAGGCACAGCGCGTTGATCCGGTACAGGGACTGGAACTGCAGCCAGGTGCAGAAGCCGACACCGAAGAGCATGCCCGCGTTCAGGGTGAGCCAGTACCAGCGCGGGAAGCGGGCCCCGGCGAGCAGGCTCATGCCGACGCAGACGACGATGCCGTAGGCGACCAGGCCGAGCATCGGGTTCGGGAAGCCGAAGACGGCGGCCTGGTCGCTCTCCATGACGCTGCCGCAGGAGACGACGGGATTGAGGCTGCACCCGGGCGTGAAGGTCGTGCCCGCCACCTTCGCCTCGAGCAGCTTGAACTTGTCCAGGGTGATGACCCAGGCGGCGAGCACCCCGGCCGCGCCCGTGATCACGAGCAGCAGGGCCAGGGCACGGCTGCCGCCCTGGGTCCGCGGTGCTCCGGTGGTGGGTTCCGGCGCGGGCTCCGCCACGGTGGAGACGTCCTTCACTGTCGTCTTGCTCATCACGCCGATTCCGTCACTTGAGTCGGACCTGCTTCGGGCAGGGCCATTGTGCCGCACGCCCCTGTAGGGCCACTGTTCGATGACCATAAGAACCCACCGGTGATCGCCCCGGAGAGTTGCGTTCCGGCCGATTCCCGTTCCCCGGGGGCACACGCGAACGAACACGCGCCCCCGGAGGCCTCAGGGCGTACCGGCCGCTAGCCGAGCCGCGACTCCAGCTCCGCCACGATCTCGTTGACACCGATCGCGGTCTGCTCGCCGGACTCCATGTCCTTGAGCTGGACGACGCCTTCGGCGAGGTCGCGTTCGCCGAGGACCAGCGCGTAGCGCGCGCCCGAGCGGTTGGCCGCCTTCATGGCGGCCTTCAGGCCCTTGCCACCGTAGGAGAAGTCGGCGGCGACGCCGTTCTTGCGCAGCTCGGTGACCTTCGAGAAGAGGACCCGGCGGGCCTCCTCGCCGAGCGGGACGGCGAAGACGGAGGTGGCGGACGAGATGTCCAGTTCGATGCCCTCCGCCTCCAGGGCGAGGACGGTGCGGTCGACGCCGAGGGCCCAGCCCACGGACGGCAGGGCCGGTCCGCCGATCATCTCGGACAGCCCGTCGTAGCGGCCGCCGCCGCCCACCGCGGACTGGGAGCCCAGCCCGTCGTGGACGAACTCGAAGGTCGTGCGCGTGTAGTAGTCCAGGCCGCGCACCAGCTTCGGGTCGTCCTCGAAGACCACGCCCGCCGCCGTGATCAGCTCGCGCACCTCCTCGTGGTACGCCTTGCAGGCGTCGCACAGGTAGTCGCGCAGCAGCGGGGCGTCGGCGAGCTGCTTCTGCACCTCGGGGCGCTTGTCGTCGAGGACGCGCAGCGGGTTGATGTCGGCGCGCCGCAGCGTCTCCTCGTCCAGGTCCAGGCCGCGCAGGAAGTCCTGGAGCGCGGCGCGGTAGACCGGGCGGCACTCCTTGTCGCCCAGGGAGTTGAGGAGGATGCGGAAGTCCTGCAGGCCCAGCGCGCGGTACGACTGGTCGGCCAGGATGATCAGTTCGGCGTCCAGCGCCGGGTCCTCGGCGCCGATGGCCTCGGCGCCGACCTGGGAGAAGTGGCGGTAACGGCCCTTCTGGGGGCGCTCGTAGCGGTACTGCGAGCCCGAGTACCAGACCTTGACCGGGAGGTTGCCCGCCTTGTGCAGGTTGGCCTCCAGGACGGCGCGCAGCACGGGTGCGGTGGTCTCCGGACGCAGGGCGAGCCTGTCGCCGCCCCGGGTCTCGAAGACGTACATCTCCTTGGTCACGATGTCGGTCGACTCACCGACGCCGCGCGCGAAGAGCTCGACGTTCTCGAAGCCGGGCGTCTCGATGTAGCCGTAGCCCGAGTTGCGCAGCGGGGCGGCGATCGCCTCGCGGACGGCCAGGAACTTCGCGGAGTCCGGCGGCAGCAGGTCGTACGTGCCCTTGGGGGCCTTGAAGGTGCTCACGGAAGGTCTCTCGTCACATTCCTCGTCGGGGCGCCTCGGGAGCGCCCTGGCCGGCCGCCACCTGCCGCAGATACGGGTTGGTGGCGCGTTCCTGGCCGATGGTCGTCTGGGGGCCGTGCCCGGAGAGCACCACGGTCGAGTCGTCGAGCGGCAGGCACACGCGTGCCAGGGACTCGAGCATGTCGTCCATGGAGCCACCGGGGAGGTCGGTGCGTCCGATGGAGCCGGCGAACAGCAGGTCGCCCGAGAACATGACCGGCGGGATGTCCGCCGTCCCGGGCAGGCCGAAGGTCACCGACCCCTTGGTATGGCCCGGCGCGTGCGCGACCGTCAGGTCCATGCCCGCCAGTTCCAGCTTCGTGCCGTCGGTCAGTTCCTTGACGTCGTCCGGCTCCCCGACGGTCAGTTCGCCCATGAGCGGCATGCCGATGGTGCGGCCGATCCCCTTCTCGGGGTCGCTCATCATGTAGCGGTCGTCGGGGTGGATCCACGCGGGCACGTCGTGCGCTCCGCACACCGGGACGACCGAGGCGACGTGGTCGATGTGCCCGTGGGTGAGGACGACGGCGACGGGCTTGAGCCGATGCCTGGCGAGGGCTTCCTCGACTCCCTGGGCGGCCTGGTGGCCGGGGTCGATGATCACGCACTCCTCACCGGCGGCGGGGGCGACGAGATAGCAGTTCGTCCCCCAGGCCCCGGCGGGGAACCCGGCAATGAGCACGATCGTCCTTCGTTTGTGTCGGTTCGGGTGGGCTTGCGAACGGTCCGCGCCCATGGTCAGAGCCTACCGGCGGTGCCGTTTCCTCAGCGAACCCATATACGGTACGGGGCTACACGCCCACGGTCGGCTCATCGCACCCACGCGTACCGGTCGGCACACGAAGACGCACGAGGAGAGAACCCGGTGGTCACCCAGGAGCAGCGGCGGCGTCAGCTCGCCCGGGAGAAGTTCTTGCGGCAGCAGCAGCGACGCACCTCGGCGCGGCGCAGGGCGCGGATGCGCAACGCCGCGATCGCGTCGGTGCTCGGCGTGATCCTGATCGGCAGTGTCGCGCTGTACACGACCGGGGTGGTCCTGGACGACGACGACACCAGGACGAACGCGAACGCGGAGGCCACCCCGAGCGCCTCGGCGAGCAGCAAGGCGCCGGACCCGTGCGACAAGCCGGCCGGGGGCGAGGTCAAGACGCAGACCTGGGAGAAGGAACCTGCGATGACCATCGACAAGTCGGCGAAGTACACGATGAGTCTGGCCACGACCTGCGGCGACATAGACATCGACCTGAAGGCGTCGGCGGCGCCGCACACCGTCAACTCGTTCAGCTTCCTGGCCTCGAAGGGCTACTTCGACCACACCAAGTGCCACCGGCTGACCGACAGCGGCATCTTCGTCCTGCAGTGCGGTGACCCGCAGGGCACCGGCGCGGGCGGCCCCGGCTACACCATTCCCGACGAGAACCTGAAGGACAAGAGCCTCGAGGGCGACGTCTATCCGGCCGGCACGGTCGCGATGGCCAACCAGTACAACCCGCAGACGCAGGAGGGGCGCGACTCGGGAGGCAGCCAGTTCTTCCTGGTCTACCAGGACAGCCAGCTGCCGCCCGACTACACGCCGTTCGGCACCGTGTCCGAGGCGGGGATGAAGGTGCTCGAGAAGATCGCGGCCGCCGGGGCTCAGGCGCCCGACCCCACGACGGGGAACACCGCGCCCAACGCGACGGTCGTGATCGACAAGGCGACCGTCACGAAATCCTGACCCTGATCAGCGGAAGTTCGGTCGCGCGGGATGCGGACAGGCCGCCCGCCGGTCGCCTATGTTGGCCGTGACGAAACTGTGGACGATGCCCGGGGGCAGCGAAGCCCTCCGCCGGCATCATGTGGAGGAGGCGCTGTGAGCAGCGACCCGTGGGGCCGCGTCGACGAGACGGGGACCGTGTACGTGCGTACAGCCGACGGCGAGAAGGTCGTCGGTTCCTGGCAGGCGGGCTCCCCCGAGGAGGCGCTGGCCTATTTCGAGCGCAAGTACGAAGGCCTGGTTGTGGAGATCGGCCTCCTCGAGAAGCGCGTGAAGACCACCGACCTGTCGGCGAAGGACGCCCAGGCGGCCGTCGACCATCTGCGGGAGCAGGTCGACGCACATCACGCGGTGGGCGACCTGGAGGCGCTGCGGGGCCGTCTGGACAAGCTCGTCGCCCTGGTGGAGACGCGGCGCGAGGAGCGCAAGGCGCAGCGGGCGAAGCAGTCCGACGAGGCGCGCTCCGCCAAGGAGGCGCTGGTCGCCGAGGCCGAGGAGCTGGCCCGGTCCGACCAGTGGCGGGCGGCCGGAGAGCGGCTGCGTTCGCTGGTGGACACCTGGAAGGGGCTGCCGCGGCTGGACCGCAAGTCCGACGACGAGCTGTGGCACCGCTTCTCGCACGCGCGCTCGGCGTTCTCCAAGCGCCGCAAGCAGCACTTCGCGCAGCTGGACGCGCAGCGCGAGGAGGCCCGCCGGACCAAGGAGCGGCTGGTCGGCGAGGCCGAGGCACTGTCGAACTCGACGGACTGGGGGCCGACGGCCGCCCGCTACCGCGACCTGATGTCCGAGTGGAAGGCCGCCGGCCGCGCACAGCGCGAGCACGAGGACGACCTGTGGAACCGCTTCCGCGGCGCCCAGGACGTGTTCTTCGCCGCCCGCAGCTCGGTCTTCGCCGAGCGGGACGCCGAGCAGGCGGAGAACCTCAAGCTCAAGGAGGAGCTGGCCGGGGAGGCCGAGAAGCTCCTGCCGGTGACCGACCTGAAGGCGGCCCGCGCCGCGTTCCGCTCGGTGAACGAGCGCTGGGAGGCCGTCGGGCACGTGCCGCGCGACGCCCGGCCGAAGGTCGAGGGCCGGATGCACGCGGTCGAGCGGGCGCTGCAGGAGGCCGAGGAGACCGAGTGGCGCCGGACGAACCCGGAGGCACGCGCGCGGGCCGAGGGCCTGACCGGTCAGCTCCAGGCCGCCGTGGACAAGCTGCGCGCGCAGATCGAGCAGGCGCGCGCCCAGGGCAACGACGCCAGGGCCGACAAGCTCGCGCGCGAGCTGGAGGGCCGGCAGGCGCTGCTGGACCAGGCGCTGAAGGGGCTGCACGAGTTCGGCGGCTGACAGCCGCGGGCCCCGGCGAGGGGCCGGTGCGCGAGGGGCCGGTGGTCCCACCCGGCTTTCACTCGAAAGGGGGCTCCCCGTACGTTCCGTACGGGGAGCCCCCTTTCGAGTGCGCTGTGCGGGTGCTAGGAGGGCCTGCGCGCCGACGTCACCCGGTAGACGTCGTAGACGCCCTCCACGCCCCGTACGGCCTTCAGGACGTGCCCGAGGTGCTTCGGGTCGCCCATCTCGAAGGTGAAGCGGGAGGTGGCGACGCGGTCGCGGGAGGTCTGCACGGCCGCGGAGAGGATGTTGACGTGCTGGTCGGACAGCACCCGAGTGACGTCCGACAGCAGCCGGGAGCGGTCCAGTGCCTCGACCTGGATGGCGACCAGGAAGACGGAGGACTGGCTGGGAGCCCACTCGACCTCGAGGATGCGCTCGGGCTCCCGGGAGAGCGAGTCCACGTTCACACAGTCACTGCGGTGAACGGACACGCCGCTGCCGCGGGTGACGAAACCGATGATGGGGTCCCCGGGGACGGGCGTACAGCAGCGGGCCAGCTTGATCCACACGTCCTCGACGCCCTTGACCACGACGCCCGGGTCGGCGTTGGTCCGGCGTTTGCGGCCGCGACCGTGGGACGGCGGGACCGACTCGTCGATCTCCTCGGTGGCGGCCTCCTCGCCGCCGAGCGCCTGCACCAGCTTCTGCACGATGTTCTGCGCGGAGACGTGGCCCTCGCCGATCGCCGCGTACAGCGCGGAGATGTCCGAGTAGCGCATCTCGTGCGCCAGGGTGACCAGGGAGTCGCCGGTCAGGATGCGCTGGATCGGCAGGTTCTGCTTGCGCATGGCGCGGACGATGGCGTCCTTGCCCTGCTCGATCGCCTCGTCGCGGCGCTCCTTGGAGAACCAGGCACGGATCTTGTTCCGGGCGCGCGGCGACTTCACGAAGCCGAGCCAGTCGCGGGAGGGGCCCGCGCCGGCCGCCTTGGACGTGAAGACCTCCACCAGGTCGCCGTTGTCCAGGGTGGACTCCAGCGGGACGAGGCGGCCGTTGACCCGTGCCCCTATGGTGCGGTGGCCGACCTCCGTGTGCACCGCGTACGCGAAGTCCACGGGAGTGGCACTCGCGGGCAGCGCTATGACGTCGCCCTTGGGAGTGAAGACGAAGACCTCGTTGCGGGAGAGGTCGAAGCGCAGGGACTCCAGGAACTCGCCGGGGTCCTCGGTCTCCTTCTGCCAGTCCAGCAGCTGCCGCAGCCAGGCCATGTCGTTGAGGTGGTCGTCCTTGCCCTTGCCGGACGACCTGGGCGCGTCGGTGCGGACCTTGGACGCGCCGGCCACGGCCTCCTGCTTGTACTTCCAGTGCGCGGCGATGCCGTACTCGGCGCGGCGGTGCATGTCGAAGGTGCGGATCTGCAGCTCGACCGGCTTGCCGTTGGGCCCGATGACCGTCGTGTGCAGCGACTGGTACATGTTGAACTTGGGCATCGCGATGTAGTCCTTGAACCGCCCCGGAACCGGGTTCCAGCGGGCGTGGACCGTACCGAGCGCCGCGTAGCAGTCGCGGACCGTGTCCACCAGGACGCGGATGCCCACCAGGTCGTAGATCTCCGCGAAGTCACGGCCGCGGACGATCATCTTCTGGTAAACGCTGTAGTAGTGCTTGGGGCGCCCGGTGACGGTGGCCTTGATGCGGGCCGCGCGCAGGTCCTGCTGCACCTCGTCGGTGACGACGGCGAGGTACTCGTCGCGCTTGGGGGCGCGCTCGGCGACCAGGCGGACGATCTCGTCGTACATCTTGGGGTAGAGGATCGCGAAGGCGAGGTCCTCCAGCTCCCACTTGATGGTGTTCATGCCCAGGCGGTGGGCGAGCGGCGCGTAGATCTCCAGGGTCTCGCGCGCCTTCTTCTCCTGCTTCTCGCGCTTGAGGTAGCGCATGGTGCGCATGTTGTGCAGGCGGTCGGCGAGCTTGATGACGAGGACGCGTGGGTCCTTCGCCATCGCGACGACCATCTTGCGCACGGTCTCGGCCTGCGCGGCCTCGCCGAACTTGACCTTGTCGAGCTTGGTGACGCCGTCGACGAGGAGGGTGACCACGTCGCCGAAGTCGCGGCGCAGGTCCTCCAGGCCGTACTCGGTGTCCTCGACGGTGTCGTGCAGCAGTCCCGCCATCAGCGTGGCCGGGTCCATGCCCAGCTCGGCGAGGATGGTGGTGACGGCGAGCGGGTGCGTGATGTACGGGTCGCCGCTCTTGCGCTTCTGGCCGCGGTGCCAGCGTTCGGCGACCTGGTAGGCGCGCTCGATCTGGCGCAGCGTCGCCGTCTCGATCTTGGGATCGTTGCTGCGCACTATCCGCAGCAGCGGTTCGAGGACCGGGTTGTACGGGTTGGCGCGCTGCACCCCGAGCCGGGCGAGGCGGGCCCGTACACGGTTGGAGGAGCCGGAGCGGGCCGGCTGCCCGACGGGCGCGCGGACCACCGGTGCGTTCCGGTCGCGCTCGGGCGGGATCGGTTTGGGGCTGGGCTGCTGGTCGGCCGGCTTGTCCACGGGCGCCGAGGGGGCGTGCTGGATCGGCCCGTGCGTGTCGTTCTTCGCCTGCGGCGCGCTCGGTACGGGCTTCGCCGCGGGCGCCGAGGCGGACTCGGGCTTTGCGGCGGTCAGTGGCTGGGCCTCGTCTGGCAAGAGGACTCCTCGTGCGCGGTCCGGGTCCCCCGGTCAGGCTCCGGAATCCCCATGGTAGCGATCCTGCACTCCAGGATCGCCTTCAGGCCACCGTGAGGGCCGTCGGCCCGGCGCACCCGAGGCGGGCGCCGGATTCCTCCGGGCCCGCCTCGGGTGTGCGGTGCGAGCTGTCAGACCGTGAGCAGCGCCTTGAGCGGTGCCCCGGACAGGGCCGGCTCCAGTCGGGCCCGTCCGCCGAGGAAGCCCAGCTCCATCAGGACGGCGAGGCCGGCGACCTGCGCGCCCGCTCGGCGGATGAGCTCCAGTGAGGCCTCGGCGGTGCCGCCGGTGGCGAGGACGTCGTCGACGACCAGCACACGGTCGTCGGCACCGAGGTCCTCGGCGTGCACCTCGATCTCGGCCGACCCGTACTCCAGGTCGTACGCCTGGCTGAGGGTGGCTCCGGGGAGCTTGCCCGCCTTGCGCACGGGGACGAAGCCGAGGCCGGCCCGCAGGGCCACCGGGGCGCCCAGAATGAACCCGCGGGCCTCCAGACCGACGACCTTGGTGGCACGGGTGCGCTCGGCGACCTCGGCGAGCGCGTCGGTCAGCGCGGTGAAGGCCGCCGGGTCGGCCAGGAGCGGGGTGATGTCCTTGAACACCACACCCGGCTCCGGATGGTCGGCCACGTCCCGGATACGGCTGAGCAGCAGCTCGGTGATGTCGGTGGTCCCGGTCATCGGCGCTTCCCCGAGGGCCGGCCACGGCCCCTGACGCGGGAGGCCGGCTGGTTGCGGGGACCGACGACCGCGGCGGCCGCGTCCCCGGGCTCGTCGTCGTCGGCGGCGTCGTACCGCTCCTCGTCGACGGCGTTCTCCGCCGGCTCGCCCTTGGCCGCGGCCTGGGCGCGCTTGGCGAGGACGCGCTTCTTGAGCGCCTTCATCTGCGGCTCGGCCTCCTTGAGGTCGGCGACGAGCGGCGTGGCGATGAAGATCGACGAGTACGCGCCCGCGGCGAGACCGACGAACAGCGACAGCGAGATGTCGTTGAGCATGCCGGCGCCGAGGACACCGCCGCCGATGAACAGCAGCCCCGCCACCGGCAGCAGCGCGACCACGGTGGTGTTGACGGAGCGGACCAGGGTGCTGTTGATCGAGCGGTTGGCGATCTCGCCGTAGGTCCAGCGGGTCTGTTTGGTGATGTCTCTCGTCTGTTCCTTGAGACTGTCGAAGACCACGACCGTGTCGTAGAGCGAGTAACCGAGGATCGTGAGCAGACCGATCACCGTGCCCGGCGTGACCTCGAAGCCCACGAGGGCGTAGATGCCGACCGTGATGGTGATGTCGTGGATCAGCGCGACGAACGCGGCGAGTGCCATGCGCCACTCGAAAGCGATCGCCAGGTAGATCACCACCAGGACCATGAAGATCCAGAGGCCCTGCCACGCCTTGTTGGCGATCTGGTCACCCCAGCTGGGGCCGACCAGGTCGGCGTTGATCTTCTCCGCCGGGACGTCCAGCTCCTTGGAGAGCTCGCCCTTGATCCGGTCGGACGCCCCGGTGTCGGTGCCCGCGATCTGGATGCGCAGGCTGCCGTCGCCGAGCTTCTGGACGATCGCGTCGTGGCCGGAGGCCTCTTCGGCGTAGGTCTCGGCCTGGGAGACCGAGACGCTCATGTTCTTCGGGGTGGTGAAGACCGCGCCGCCCTGGAACTCGATTCCCATGTGCAGGCCGCGCACCGCCAGGCCGACGATGGCCGTGATGGTGATGAGGATGGAGATGCCGTACCAGAGCTTGCGGTTCTTGACGAAGTCGTAGCCGATCTCGCCATGGTGCAGTCGGGCGCCGAGGTTGCCGAGCTTTCCCATCTCACGCCTCCTTCGGGTCGACGGGGCCTGCGGCGGGACGCGCGGGACGGCGGGTGCGGCGCAGCGGCGGCTTGGCACCCAGGCTCTTCGGGTCGAGGCCGGACCACTTGTGGCCGCTCGCGAAGAACCTGCGCCGGGCCATCAGCGTCAGCAGCGGCTTGGTGAAGAGGAACACCACCACCACGTCGAGCAGCGTGGTCAGACCCAGGGTGAACGCGAAGCCCTGCACCTTGCCGACGGTGACGATGAAGAGCACCGCTGCGGCGAGGAAGGACACGAAGTCGGAGACCAGGATGGTGCGCCGGGCGCGCGGCCAGGCCCGCTCGACGGCGGGGCGCAGCGTGCGTCCTTCCCGGATCTCGTCGCGGACGCGTTCGAAGTACACGATGAACGAGTCCGCCGTGATGCCGATGGCGACGATGGCACCGCAGACGGCCGGCAGGTTCAGCGCGAAGCCGATGGCCGGGCCGAGCAGCGACATGATCACGTACGTGAGGGCCGCGGAGATCAGCAGCGAGGCGACGGCGATGAACGACAGGCCGCGGTAGTAGACGAGCAGGTAGAGAATGACCAGGGCGAGGCCGATCGCGCCGGCGATCAGACCGGCTTCGAGCTGCTCACCGCCGAGCGCGGCGGTGACGGTGGTGACGCTGTCCTCCTTGAAGGTCAGCGGCAGCGCGCCGTAGGACAGCATGTTGGCGAGGCCCTGGGCCTCCTCCTGGTCGAAGGTGCCGGAGATCTCCGCGCTGCCGCCGGTGAGCGCCTGGCTGACGTAGGGGTCGGAGACGACCTCGTTGTCCAGGACGATGGCGAACTGGTTCTGCGGGGACGGGTTCTGCGCCAGCTCGCCGGTGATGTCGGCGAACTTCTTGGCGCCGCCGTCCGTGAACTTCATCGTCACGGTCCAGCCGGCGGCGGTCTGCGTGTTGAAGACGGCCTCGGACTTGTCGACGTCGGTGCCGTCGACCGCTGCCGGGCCGAGGATGTACTTCTGCCACTGGCCCTGCGAGTTCTGGCCGCAGGCCACCATCGAGTCGCCCTGCTTGGCGCCGTCGCCCGCCTTGGCCCGGGCCGCCGCGTCGGTGCAGTCCAGTGCCGCGTACTTCTCCTGCAGCGCGGCGGTGGCGTCGTCTCCGGAGGCGTCGGCACTCGGGGAGGCGCTGGCGCTCGGGGAGGCTCCGTCGGAGGCCTCGGCGGACGGGCTGGCGTCGGCCTTCAGGGCGTCGCTGGCCGCGCGGCCCTGCGGACTGGAGCCGGCCGAGGCGGAGCCGGACGGCGCGTCGCTCGCCGTGTCCCCTTCGGTGGCCTCGTCCTGGTCGGCCGCGCCGTCGGTCGCCTCGTCGGTCGCCTCGTCCGAGGCGTTGCCGGTGGCGCTCGGCGAGGGGCTGCCGGTCACTCCCGCGCCGGACAGCTCGGTGGCGAGGACCGGGCGGAAGTAGAGCTTGGCGGTGGTGCCGACCTGCTCCCGGGCTTCCTCCGAGTTCGTGCCCTTGGGGATGTTGACGATGATGTTCCGGTCGCCCTGGGTCTGCACCTCGGCCTCGGAGACACCCAGACCATTGACACGGCGCTCCATGATCTCGACCGCGGTGTCCATGTTGGTCTTGTTGATCGCGGACTCCTGGCCCGCCTCCGGCACCGCGCGGAGCGTGATGCTGGTGCCGCCTGCCAGGTCGATGCCGAGACGCGGAGTCGTGTGGCCGGAGGCGAACATGCCGCCGGTGAGCGCCACGATGGCGATCAGAATCAGGGCCAGCGAGCGCCCGGGCCTACTCGGAGCGCTCGCGGCTCTTCCCTTTTTAGGTGCTACCACCTTTGCGTACTCCCTCTCGGGCCGCTCGCGCCGGGTAGGCGTCGCCGGCGGCCATCACATGGTGTCGGGATCCGTGCGAGCCGCGCGTCACACGGGAGCGCACGGGAACGGCCCGCACGCCCCGGAGCACGGCTACTTCGCCTCGGAACCGCCGTCGGACTTCTTCGCCTGCTCGTCCGTCTTCGCCTCGGCGGGCGCGGTGTCGGCCGTCGGCTCGTCGGCCGCGTCCTTCTTGCCGAGGTCGACGGGCTTGTCGTCGGAAGCGGCGGCGCCGTCGGCGGAGGCGTCGGTCTCGGTGAGGGAGGAGGCATCGTCCGGGACGATGTCGGCGTCGGACTTCAGGTCGTGCTCGATGCCGTGGACGATGCGGTTGTACTCGTCGTCGGTGAGGACGGCACCGATGCTGTTCTTGGCGAAGAGCAGCTCGACACCGGGGCCGGCGTCGAGGAGGACCGTGTCCTCGTTGACCTCCTTGACCGTGGCGTACATGCCCCCGATGGTGCGGACGCCGGAACCGGGCTGCATCTGGTTCCGCATGTCGACGGCCTGCTGCTGCTTCTTCTTCGCCGACCGGGTCATCAGGAACATGGCCCCGATGAGCACGATGAACGGGAGGAGGGTCACGAGACTCACGGGTCGGTACTTCCTTCACACGACCGCGATGGTGAGCGGCCTGATGGTTGGGGGTGTGTGCGCCACCGACATGGGCGGCATCGGCGGAGTCTAAGCGAGTCCGCGCGCATGGAACAACGCTCAGCATGGCACCGGGGTTCCTGCCCGGGCGAATGTCCTCCTCGTGACCGGGTCGTCACGCCCCGAACAGGTTCTGTTGTCCGTTTCCGGAATTCTGCGAACGCGGCGGGGTGAGGCCGAGATGCGCCCATGCCGCCGGAGTCGCGACCCGTCCGCGCGGGGTGCGGGCCAGCAGGCCCTCCCGCACGAGGAACGGTTCGGCCACCTCCTCCACGGTCTCACGCTCCTCCCCCACGGCGACGGCGAGCGTGGACAGGCCGACCGGGCCGCCGCCGAACAGCTTGAGCAGGGCTTCGAGCACGGCCCGGTCCAGACGGTCCAGTCCGCGGGCGTCGACCTCGTAGACCGCGAGGGCGGCGGCGGCGATCTCCTGGGTGATCAGGCCGTCGGCCTTCACCTGGGCGTAGTCGCGGACACGGCGCAGCAGGCGGTTGGCGATGCGGGGCGTGCCGCGGGAGCGGCCCGCGATCTCGGCGGCGCCGACGGTGTCGATCTCGACGTCGAGCAGGCCGGCCGAGCGGTGGATGACACGTTCCAGCTCGGCCGGGCCGTAGAACTCCATGTGCGCGGTGAAGCCGAAGCGGTCGCGCAGCGGGGGCGGCAGCAGCCCCGCGCGCGTGGTGGCACCGACCAGGGTGAAGGGCGGGAGCTCCAGGGGGATGGCGGTGGCGCCCGGCCCCTTGCCGACGATGACGTCGACGCGGAAGTCCTCCATCGCCATGTAGAGCATCTCCTCGGCGGGCCGCGACATGCGGTGGATCTCGTCGAGGAAGAGCACCTCGCCCTCCTGCAGGGAGGAGAGGATCGCCGCGAGGTCGCCGGCGTGCTGGATGGCGGGGCCGGAGGTGATGCGGATCGGGGCCGCCATCTCGGCCGCGATGATCATTGACAGGGTGGTCTTGCCGAGTCCGGGCGCGCCGGAGAGCAGCACGTGGTCGGCGGTCGCCCCCCGCGCGCGTGCGGCCCGCAGTACGAGGTCCAGCTGCTCGCGGACCTTCTCCTGGCCGATGAACTCGCCCAGGTCCTTGGGGCGCAGGGCGGCCTCCACCGCCTGGTCCTCCCCGTCGGCGGACGCACCGACGAGCCGATCGGCGGTGGCGTCGGGGTCGGTCGTGTCGTCCCAGTTCATGTCGGTGTGTGCCTCGGGGGTCGGGGGTGGCGGTTCAGCGGGCGCGGTTCAGGGTCTGCAGTGCCGCCTTCAGCAGCTGTCCCACCTGGGGTGCGCCCTCGGCGGCCTCGGCCTGGGGCGTCACGGCCGACACGGCCTCGTCGGCCTCGCGGGTGGCGTACCCGAGGCCGATCAGGGCCGCGTGCAGCTGGTCGCGCCAGCCGGTGGTGACCGGGGCTCCGACGGCGGGGGCGCCGACGGGCTCGCCCAGGCGGTCCCTCAGCTCCAGGAGCAGTTTCTGCGCGCCCTTCCTGCCGATGCCGGGGACGGCGGTGAGCGCCTTCTCGTCGCCGGTGGAGACGGCTCGGCGCAGGGCGTCGGGGCTGTGCACGGCGAGCATCGCCTGGGCCAGGCGGGGGCCGACGCCGCTGGCCGTCTGGAGCAGCCCGAAGACCTGGCGCTCGTCGTCGTCGGCGAAGCCGTACAGGGTGAGCGAGTCCTCACGGACGACGAGTGAGGTGGCGAGCTTGGCGGGCTTGCCGACACGGAGGGTGGAGAGCGTGTTCGGCGAGCACTGGACGGCCATGCCGACGCCACCGACCTCGATCACCGCGGCGTCGGGAGCGAGGGCGGCGACGGTACCGCTGAGGAAGGCGATCATGCGGTGCGGCCTTTCGGTGCGTGCGGGGCGGTCGGGGGCTGCTGGACGAGCGCGGGCCGCTCGGGCCGTGCGGCCCGCCGGGCGTCCGTGTCCGGCCGGGCGATGGCCGCCTGACGGGCCGGTGAGGTCCGCGAGGCGTGCCGGGCCACGGCCTGCTGGAGCCGGTTCTGCGCGGGGGCGCGCCAGATGTGGCAGATGGCGAGGGCGAGGGCGTCGGCGGCGTCGGCCGGTTTCGGGGGCGCGGCGAGCCGCAGCAGGCGGGTGACCATGGCGCCGACCTGTGCCTTGTCGGCGCGTCCGCTGCCGGTGACGGCGGCCTTGACCTCGCTCGGGGTGTGCAGGGCGACCGGGATGCCCCGGCGGGAGGCGCACAGGATGGCCACGGCGCTGGCCTGGGCGGTGCCCATGACCGTACGGACGTTGTGCTGGCTGAAGACGCGCTCCACCGCGACGTACTCCGGCCGGTGTTCGTCCAGCCACTGCTCGATGCCCTGCTCGACGGCGACGAGGCGGTGGCCGAGATCGGCGTCCGCGGACGTGCGGACGACACCGACGCCGACCATGGTGAGCGGTCGGCCCGCGACGCCCTCCACGACACCGACCCCGCATCGGGTCAGTCCCGGGTCCACCCCCAGTACGCGCACGTGCCCTCCCGTTCGATCGCCTGTTTGTGCAGGCTATCGGGTGCCACCGACAACGGCGGCGGGCCGGGGGGACGTGTCCCTCCGGCCCGCCGGAACCGTTCGTGCGCGCGGTGGCGCTACGCGTCGACCTTCTCCATGACCTCGTCGCTCACGTCGAAGTTGGCGAAGACGTTCTGCACGTCGTCGCTGTCCTCCAGGGCGTCGATGAGCTTGAAGATCTTCCGGGCGCCCTCCTCGTCCAGCTCGACCTGCATGGTCGGGACGAAGTTGGCGTCGGCGGACTCGTAGTCGATGCCCGCGTCCTGCAGGGCCGTGCGGACGGCGACCAGGTCGGTGGCCTCGCTGAGCACCTCGAAGGTCTCGCCGAGGTCGTTGACCTCCTCGGCGCCCGCCTCCAGGACGGCGGCGAGGACGTCGTCCTCGCCCAGGTCGCCCTTGGGGACGATGACGACGCCCTTGCGGTGGAACAGGTACGACACCGAGCCCGGGTCCGCCATGGAGCCGCCGTTGCGGGTCATGGCGACGCGGACGTCCGAGGCGGCGCGGTTGCGGTTGTCGGTGAGGCACTCGATGAGCACCGCGACACCGTTCGGGCCGTAACCCTCGTACATGATCGTCTCGTAGTCGGCGCCGCCGGCCTCGAGGCCACCGCCCCGCTTGACCGCGGAGTCGATGTTCTTGTTCGGGACCGACTGCTTCTTCGCCTTCTGGATGGCGTCGTAGAGCGTCGGGTTGCCGTCGACGTCGACGCCGCCCATGCGCGCCGCGACCTCGATGTTCTTGATCAGCTTCGCGAAGAGCTTGCCGCGCTTGGCGTCGATCACGGCCTTCTTGTGCTTCGTCGTAGCCCATTTAGAGTGGCCGGACATCTGCCTGTCTCCTTCGCGTAACCCATCTCTGCAACGAACGCAGGAATCCTACAAGGACCGAGCCGCGCGGTTCGCGCGCACCATGTCCGCGAAGAGCCGGTGCACGCGGTGGTCGCCGGTCAGCTCCGGGTGGAACGACGTGGCCAGCGCGTTGCCCTGGCGGACCGCGACGATGTGGCCGTCGTGCTCGGCGAGCACCTCGGCGGCCCCGCCCACGGACTCCACCCAGGGAGCGCGGATGAAGACGCCTTCCACGGGGTCGCCCTCGACGCCCCTGATGCCGACGGCCGCCTCGAAGGACTCGTTCTGCCGTCCGAAGGCGTTGCGGCGCACGATCATGTCGATGCCGCCGACCGTCTCCTGCCCGGAGCGCGGGTCGAGGATCTTGTCGGCCAGCATGATCATGCCGGCGCAGGTGCCGTAGACGGGCATGCCGTCCCGCACACGCGCGCGCAGGGGCTCCATCACTCCGAAGAGGACGGCCAGCTTGGAGATGGTGGTGGACTCGCCGCCGGGGATGACCAGGCCGTCGACCTCGGCGAGTTCTTCGGGGCGCCGCACCGGCCCGGCCGCGGCGCCGGCCGCGGCCAGGGCGACGAGGTGCTCCCGTACGTCGCCCTGGAGGGCCAGGACGCCGATGACCGGGGTGTCGCTCATGGATCCGGTGCCCTACCAGCCGCGGTTGGCGTAGCGCTCGGTCTCGGGGAGGGTGTCGCAGTTGATGCCGACCATGGCCTCGCCGAGGTTGCGGGACGCGTCCGCGATGATCTTCGGGTCGTCGTAGAAGGTGGTCGCCTTCACGATGGCGGCGGCGCGCCGTGCCGGGTCGCCGGACTTGAAGATGCCGGAGCCGACGAAGACGCCCTCGGCGCCGAGCTGGCGCATCAGCGCGGCGTCGGCCGGGGTGGCTACGCCGCCGGCGGAGAAGAGGACGACCGGGAGCTTGCCCAGCTCGGCGACCTCCCGGACCAGCTCGTACGGGGCGCGCAGCTCCTTGGCGGCGGCGTACAGCTCGTTGTTGTCGTAGCCGCGCAGGCGGGCGATCCCGCTCTTGATCTGGCGCAGGTGGCGGACGGCCTCGACGACGTTGCCGGTGCCCGCCTCGCCCTTGGAGCGGATCATCGCGGCGCCCTCCGCGATGCGGCGCAGGGCCTCGCCCAGGTTGGTGGCACCGCAGACGAACGGGGTGGTGAAGGCGAACTTGTCGGAGTGGTTGACCTCGTCGGCCGGGGTGAGGACCTCGGACTCGTCGATGTAGTCGACGCCGAGGGACTGCAGGACCTGGGCCTCGACGAAGTGGCCGATGCGGGACTTGGCCATCACGGGGATGGAGACCGCGCCGATGATGCCCTCGATCATGTCCGGGTCGGACATCCGGGCCACTCCGCCGTCCTTGCGGATGTCGGCCGGGACCCGCTCCAGGGCCATGACGGCGACGGCGCCCGCGTCCTCGGCGATCTTCGCCTGCTCCGGCGTGACGACGTCCATGATCACGCCGCCCTTGAGCTGCTCGGCCATGCCGCGCTTCACGCGGGCGGTGCCGGTCTCGGGGGCCTGGTGTGCGGAGAGCGTGCTGGACACGGGTACCTCGCTGAGGGAAGGGGGCTTCTGCAGTTCCGAGGAAACGCGACGCGACCAGGCCACAGCAAGGGCCAATGAGAAGGCGGTGGATCGTTTTCGGCGCACGGTGGGCGACGGCCGCCAGGGCCTGCCTGACCGTTCCCGTCTCGCCCGAAGGGCGGCTCCACGGCGTCAGGTGCGTGCTCACGGTGCGCCGGCCCCTGGCCGCGTACGGGAGGTACTCGGGTCAGGGGCCGGTGCGGCGAGAGTGCGTGCACGGCGCCGCGGAGCAGACGGGAATGGTCAGACAGGCCCTGCTGGGCGGTCCGCTCCTAGGCCGCCCGCTCCACCAGGGCCGTCGGCGTCTCGTCGTCCATCTCGAAGGCCAGCGGGAAGGGGGCGTGGCCGGCGAGGCGGAACCAGCGGACCTTGCGGTGCTCGCGGAGCCTGCGCGCCGCTCCCACCGCGTCGTTGTGGAACCGCCGGGCCATCGGCACGCGCCGCACGGCCTCGGCCAGCTCGTCGGCGGCCTCCTCTCCCCCGGGTGCCTCGCGCAGGACGTCCACCTGCTGGGGGTCGGCGAACACGGCCCGCAGGGCCTGGCTCAGGTCGCTCTCGGCGACCTCCCGCTGCTCCTCCTCGGCCTGACGCGCGGCGTGCGCGGCCTCGTACAGGACGATGGAGGCGGCGGGGTCGAGGACGCCCGAGGTGGCCAGTTCCTGGGCCACGGACGCCCTGCGCAGCAGTTGGGCGTCGAGTGCGGCGCGGGCGGCGTCGATCCGGGCGTGCAGCCGGTCCAGCCTCCCCGCCGTCCAGCTCAGGTACAGGCCGATCGCGACGAGGACGACCAGGATCCAGATCAGGGTTGCGGTCACGGGCCGCAAGCCTACGGGGGCGCTCGGCCGCGCGGGCGGGGACCTCGGCGCGGGCGCCGCCCAGGAGGCCGGGAGCCAAGCCCCTGACGGCCGCGGGCCTCACCGGAGCCCCCGGAAAGCGCACCCCCCGACGACCGCCGGCCTCACCAAAACCCCCGGAAAGCGCACCCCCCGACGACCGCCGGCCTCACCAAAACCCCCGGAAAGCGCACCCCCCGACGACCGCCGGCCTCACCAAAACCCCCGGGAACCGCACCATCCGCGGGGCTTCACCCCTGGCGCCCTCGCCCTCGGACACCGGACACCGGACGGGCCGGCAACCGGGGCCTCCTGGAGCGTGGCCCCCGGTCCTCAGTCCCTTGCCAGGCCGAAGCGCGCCCGCAGTCCCGTGGCCCGGTCGTCCGTCGCCACCGCCGCCGCGCCCGCCGTGACCGTCTCGTAGACGGAGAGGATGTCGGCACCGACGGTCGACCAGTCGAAGCGCCGTACGTGCGCGCTGCCCCGCGCCCGCAGCTCGGCCCGGCGTTCCGGGTCCGCCAGCAGCCGTACCGCCGCGCCGGCGAGCGCGTCGGCGTCCTCGTTGGGGAACAGCTCGCCGGCCGCTCCCCGGTCGAGGACCTGGGCGAAGGCATCGAGGTCGGAGGCGAGCACCGGGGCACCGGCCGACATGGCCTCGACGAGGATGATGCCGAAGCTCTCGCCGCCGGTGTTGGGCGCCACGTACACGTCGACGCTGCGCAGCAGGCGTGCCTTGTCCTCGTCGCTGACCATGCCGAGGAACTCCACCCGGGAGCGCAGCTCCGGCGGCAGGCTCTCCACGGCCTCCTCCTCGTCACCGCGCCCGGCGACCAGCAGACGGGTCCGCGGGCGGGCGGCGAGGATCTTCGGCAGCGCCCGCATCAGCACCGGCAGGCCCTTGCGGGGTTCGTCGATGCGGCCGACGAAACCGATCGTGTCCCCCTGCCACTCGGGCTTGGGCTCGGCACCGGCGAAGAAGTCGACGTCGACGCCGTTGGGGATGACGACCGCGTCGCCGCCGAGGTGTTCGACGAGCGTGCGGCGGGCGTACTCGCTCACCGCGATCCGGGCGCTGATCTTCTCCAGGGCGGCCTGCAGGATCGAGTACGCGGCGATCATCGCGCGGGAACGCGGGTTGGACGTGTGGAAGGTCGCCACGATCGGGCCCTGCGCCGCCCAGCAGGTGAGCAGGCCGAGCGAGGGCGAGGTCGGCTCGTGGATGTGGACGACGTCGAAGGCGCCGTCGTGCAGCCAGCGCCGTACCCGCGCCGCCGACAGGAAGCCGAAGTTGAGCCGGGCCACCGAGCCGTTGTACGGAACCGGCACCGCGCGGCCGGCCGAGACGACGTACGGGGGCAGCGGGGTGTCGTCGTCGGCGGGGGCGAGGACGGACACCTCGTGGCCGAGGCGGACGAAGTACTCGGCCAGGTCCCGGATGTGGAACTGGACGCCACCGGGCACGTCCCAGGAGTACGGGCAGACGATGCCGATCCTCACGAGGCACCCCGTTCGCGGTCCGCGGGTGCCTTCGCCGGGTCGAGGTCCTTCAGCCACAAGCGCTGGAGCATGTGCCAGTCCTCCGGGTGGTCGGCGATTCCCGTGGCGAAGGCGTCGGCCAGCGCCTGTGTCATGGCGGAGGTCTTCTCGGCGCGGGTGCCCGACTCGGGAACCTCGACCGGCGGATGGACCCGGCCCCGCATGACGGGCGAGTCGTCGTACCAGAGCGTCGCCGGCAGCAGGCGTGCGCCGGTGTGCAGCGCCAGGAGGGCCGGTCCCGCGGGCATCCGGGCCGTCTCGCCGAAGAAGTCGACCTCCGTGCCCGAGGCGGACAGGTCGCGGTCGGCGACCAGGCAGACCAGGCCGCCGTCGCGCAGCCGCCGGGCCAGGGTGCCGAAGGCCGAGCCGCCGCTGTGCGGCAGCACCTCCATGCCGAGGCCCTCGCGGTAGGCGACGAAGCGGTCGTAGAGGGTCTCCGGCCTGAGGCGCTCGGCGACCGTCGTGAAGGGGATGCCGAGCCCGGTGGTGAGCCAGGCGCCGGCGAGGTCCCAGTTGGCCAGGTGCGGCAGGGCCAGGACGACGCCCTTGCCCGCGTCCAGGCCGTCGGTGAGGTGGTGCAGGTCCTTGACGGTCACTCCGGCCCTGATCCGCTCCTCGCTCCACGCCGGGAGCCGGAAGGACTCCATCCAGTAGCGCAGGTACGAACGCATGCCCGTGCGCGAGAGCGCGGCGAGCCGCTCGGGGCCCGCGTCCGGCACCACGCGCGCGTAGTTGCTCTCCAGCCGCCGTACACCCGGGCCGCGCCGCTTCCAGGCGAGGTCCGCGATGCCGCGGCCCAGCCGCACGGCGACCGGCTCGGGGAGCTTCCTCACGGTGCTCCAGCCGGCGCCGTACAGGGCGTCGGTCAACCGGTCCCGAGCGCTCACGTGGCCGCCTCGGTGCCCTGGCTCCGCTGCGCGGCGGCGTCCGCCTCGGCGGCTTCCCGGCGCACCGTGACGACGCGCTGGACCAGCGTGACGAGGCTGCCGACGGCGACGATCCACAGGGCGATCGGCAGCAGGTACTGGATGCCCGGCACACCGAACGCGTGCAGCCCGGCGAGACCCGCGGCGACCAGCGAGACGACGAGCCGTTCGGCGCGCTCGACCAGTCCGTTGACGGCGACCGGCAGGCCGATGGACTCGCCGCGCGCCTTGGTGTACGACACCACCTGGCCGCTGGCCAGGCAGAAGATCGACACGGCGCACAGCACGTTGTCGTCACCGGCGCCCGCGTACCAGAGGGCGAATCCGCCGAAGATCGCGCCGTCGGCCACCCGGTCCAGCGTGGAGTCCAGGAACGCGCCCCAGCGGCTGGAGCGGCCGAGCTGGCGTGCCATGTTGCCGTCGACGAGGTCGGAGAAGACGAAGAGCGTGATCACGACCGTGCCCCAGAAGAACTCACCCATGGGGTAGAAGACCAGCGCTCCCGCGACCACACCGGCGGTGCCGATCAGCGTGACCGTGTCCGGACTCACGCCCCGGCGGATGAGAAACGCGGCGAACGGTGTGAGGACACGCGTAAAAAATGCACGCGCGTACTTGTTCAGCATGGCCTTCCCGACGGTCGGTGTGGCCGCGGCCCCTGCTGGCCACCGGCTGGCCCATCGTAGCCACGCGCGCGGGGGGACGACGGCCGGGCACCCTGACCCCCGGCGGGCGGGCGGCGGGATCGCGCCGCTCGTATGGACGGCGCGGGACGGGAGTGGAAAGCTCGAAGGACCGCGGGCGTCGCCGGAGCCGCCAGTGCACGCGGTCCCGCGTGTCCGCGCCCACGGCGACCTCACCGTGCACGGGAGGCTAGGACATGGGCGACAAGGCACACACCCACCCCGGAGCCGCCGGAAGGGCGTCGGCGGCCGACCGTCCCGCGTCCGTACGGAACGTGGTGCTGGTCGGCCCCTCGGGAGCGGGCAAGACGACTCTGGTGGAGGCTCTCGCGCTGACCGCGGGGGCGCTGAACCGGGCGGGCCGCGTGGAGGACGGCGGCTGTGTCTCGGACTACGACGAGATGGAGCACCGGCAGCACCGCTCCGTGCAGCTCTCGCTGGTGCCGGTCGAATGGGAGGGCATCAAGGTCAACCTCCTGGACACGCCCGGGTACGCCGACTTCGTCGGTGAGCTGAGGGCCGGTCTGCGCGCGGCGGACGCGGCCCTCTTCGTCGTCTCGGCCTCCGACGGGGTGGACGGCTCGACCCGCATGCTGTGGGAGGAGTGCGCCGCGGTCGGCATGCCCCGGGCCATCGTGGTCACGCACCTGGAGGCCGCCCGCGCGGACTTCGAGGAGATGACGCGGATCTGCGCGGAGGCGTTCGGCGGGGACGACCCCGACGCCGTGCTCCCGCTGTACCTGCCGCTGCACGGGCCGCAGGCGCCCGACGGGCACGCGCCCGTGACGGGACTCGTGGGGCTGCTGTCGCGGAAGCTTTTCGACTACGCGTCCGGCGGGCGCGAGGAGTCCGAGCCGGGCGAGGACCGGCTGCCGCTGATCGACGAGGCCCGCTCCATGCTGATCGAGGGGATCATCTCGCAGAGCGAGGACGAGACCCTCATGGAGCACTACCTCGGTGGTGAGCAGGTCGACCTGAAGACGTTGGTCGAGGACCTGGAACGCGCCGTGGCGCGCGGGGTGTTCTTCCCCGTCCTGGCCGCCGCCCCGGCGGCCGAGGGCGCCCGCCAGGGGCTCGGCACGGTCGAGCTGCTGGAGCTGGTCACGCGCGGCTTCCCGACGCCCCCGGAGCGCGCGGCCCCGCGGGTCACCACGCCCGACGGCACCCCCCGCGAGCTGCGGACGTGCGATCCCGACGAGTCGCTGGTCGCCGAGGTCGTCAAGACGTCCTCCGACCCGTATGCCGGCCGGATCTCGCTGGTCCGCGTCTTCTCCGGCACCCTGCGCGCCGACCAGACGGTGCACGTCTGCGGGCACGGGCCGGCCGACCGCGGCCACGAGGACCACGACGTCGACGAACGGATCGGCGCCCTGTCGACGCCCTTCGGCAAGCAGCAGCGACCGGTCCCGCACGTGATCGCGGGCGACCTGGCGTGTGTGGCCAGGCTGAGCCGGGCGGAGACCGGGGACACGCTGTCGGCCAAGGACGACCCGCTGCTGATGGCCCCGTGGGAGATGCCGGACCCGCTGCTGCCGGTGGCCGTCGAGGCGCACGGCAAGGCCGACGAGGACAAGCTCACCCAGGGGCTCGCCCGGCTGGTCGCCGAGGACCCGACGATGCGCCTGGAGCAGAACCGGGACACGCACCAGGTGGTCCTGTGGTGCCTGGGCGAGGCCCACGCCGACGTGGCGCTCGAACGGCTGCGCGGCCGGTACGGCGTCCAGGTCGACGTCGTCTCCCGCCGGGTCCCCCTGCGGGAGACGTTCGGGAGCAGGGCGGCCGGGCGCGGCCGGCACGTCAAGCAGTCCGGTGGGCACGGGCAGTACGCCGTCTGCGAGATCGAGGTGGAGCCGCTGCCGAACGGTTCGGGCATCGAGTTCGTGGACGAGGTGGTCGGCGGTGCGGTGCCCCGGCAGTTCGTCCCGTCCGTCGAGAAGGGCGTGCGCGCGCAGGCCGCCAAGGGGGTCGCCGCGGGTCACCCGCTGGTCGACGTGCGGGTGACGCTGCTCGACGGCAAGGCGCACTCGGTCGACTCCTCCGACGCCGCGTTCCAGACGGCCGGCGCGCTGGCGCTGCGGGAGGCCGCGGCCGACGCGACGATCCACCTGCTGGAACCGGTCGCCGAGGTGAGCGTCCTGGTCGGCGACGCGTACGTGGGCGCCGTCATGGGCGACCTGTCCGGGCGCCGCGGCAAGGTGCTCGGCACCGAGCAGACCAGCGGCGGGCGGACCGTGGTCCGGGCCGAGGTGCCCGAGATCGAGCTCGGCCGGTACGTCGTGGCCCTGCGCGCCCTCTCGCACGGCACCGCGCGCTTCGACCGCCGCTACGCGCGACACGAACCGATGCCGCAGCAGGTCGCAGAACGTCTGCGGGAGGAGGCGCGGGCCGCGTCGTAGCGCCGCCGGGGCCCGCGCGGGCCCCTCCGCTCCGGCGGTGCCGCCCCGGCGCACGACGGCGCGTACCAGGGGCCAACCCGCGCGCCCGAAAACGCCTTTGGGCGTCCGGTGACGCATGCCGGTGCCGACGGATACGCTGATGACCTGATCAACAGGTGTGCGGGGCGGGGAAGTCGGGAAGGCCGCAGGACGACAGTGGTGGGCGATCGGGGGCGGGAATGACCGTTGACGGCGGTTACGCGGACTTCTTCGGGCCGCAGGTGCCGCGTACGGACGGCGGGGGGCAGACGGCCACCTTCGCGCTGGCCTCGGCCGCCTACCGGGACAGCCCGATGGAGGAGATCAAGAAGGCCGACAACGAGTGGCACCAGACGGCCGTCAACGCGGGCCGGTCCTGGGCCACCATCTTCCGCCCCAACCTCGGCGAGGCGTTCGCCCGCGCGGTGGCCGACCGGATGCTGGGCGGCGGACGCAAACCCCTCATCCAGTCCTTCGGGGCCGAGCCGCAGGTGGTCGTCGAGCACTGTCTGGCCGCCAACGGCATACGCAAGGCCCGCGACGCCCGGTTGTCCACGGTGATCGTGCTGTGCGGGCTGCTGTTCCTGCCCGGCATGCTGGTCTGGCTGCTCGGCTTCCAGATCCGCACCACCGTCGCCAAGGCGGAGAGCAGGCAGGCCGGGGCGCTGGGCACCGCGGTGCTCGTGGCCATCGCGGCGCTGGCCGTGCTGTTCCTCGTCAAGATGCCCTTCTCCGGCTTCTGGGGCTGGTACGCGCGCGCGGCGGTGGTCATGCCGGTCGTCGGCTGGTTCTGGGCCAAGCGGATCTGCGAGGGCACGGCGCGGGACCTGCGGGAGCGCTGGGCCGGCCTCCTCTCGGGCAGCGGCGTCGGCGCCAAGATCCCGGAGGCGGTGCCCAGCAACCCGGGCGAGACGGCGGCCGAGCAACTGCGCCAGTCCCTGGCCCAGCTCGGTGCCGAGCAGCAGTCCAACTCGGCCTTCTACGCCGGCCCCAAGGGCATACTCGGCATGGGCACCCGCTGGGGCAGCTGGCAGCTCGCCGAGAACCTGGTGCCGGCCGACCCGACCCGGGAGATCCACCCCTTCCGCAGCTGGGACGTCGTCCGGTCCATCCACGACCAGCTGCGCATGCTGGAGCGCGGTCCGCTGAACACGGGCGGTTTCCCGAAGCCGTCCATCCGGCACTGGGTCGTGACGCCGATCGGCGAGAACGCCAAGGCGGTGTCCCGTCCGGGGGGCACGGACGTCGAGGCGTACCAGGTCAAGCCGCATGCGATACAGGACATCTGCAACAAGCAGCAGTTCGGGGCGGGCGACCGGCACTACCTGGGCGTCCAGTGGACCCTGTGGGACGGCCAGCTGGTCATCACCATGCTGATCACGGTGACGGTGCTGCACGAGACGCTGCGCGTCGAGGTCACGGGACACGCCCTGGGCCCGGTGAACCCGCTCTTCACCACCAAGCCGGAGGCCCCCTCCAAGGAGGTCGCCAAGTCGTTCAAGCCGTGGGAGACCCGCAAGGTGATGCTCCCGCTGGTCACCGCGAACGAGGTGGTACGGCTCGCGGTCCGCGCCCCGCTCACCTGGTATCCGCCGCTGCTGAACTGGCTGGGCGGCACGATCGGGCTGCCGGAGCCCTTCGGACTGCGGCACGCGTGGGCGGACCAGCCGTGGCGGCACCGCTTCATGGCCGACGACGCCCTGCGTGCGGCCGCGCCGGTGCTGCGCGTGGTGCACTCGGCGGCGATCAAGGTGCTGGAGGAGAACGGCGTGGACACGGAGAAGTTCGGGTCGCGGTCGGCGTTCCTCAGCACTGCTGTGCAGGACCCGTCGCCGGGGAAGGCGGACCTGTACAACGCGTAGGCCACGGGGCGGGCCGGGTACCGCACCGTGGGCGTCCCGGGGGTTCGGGGCGCCCACGGGCCCGGCTGCCCGAACGGCGCCTCGGCCCGGAGCGCCGGACGGTCCGGACGACGCGGCCGTCGACGGGGATCAGCCCGCCGGCCACGCCTTCGCCAGCATCGTGCGGGTGTCCCCGAGCAACTGCGGCAGCACCTTCGTGTGGCCGACGACCGGCATGAAGTTCGTGTCCCCGCCCCAGCGGGGCACGACGTGCTGGTGGAGGTGGGCGGCGATGCCCGCGCCGGCCACGGAGCCCTGGTTCATGCCGATGTTGAAACCGTGGGCGCCCGAGGCGGTGCGCAGGGCCGTCATCGCCTGCTTGGTCAGCTCGGCGAGTTCCGCGGTCTCCACGTCGGTCAGGCCGGTGTAGTCGGCGACGTGCCGGTACGGCACGGTCATCAGGTGGCCGCCGTTGTACGGGTACAGGTTGAGCACCGCGTAGACGTGCTCGCCGCGCCGGACGACCAGGCCGTCCTCGTCGGACTTGGCCGGGATCGAGCAGAAGGGGCAGCCGTCGTCGGCCCCCGGGCCGCTCGGCTTGTTCTCCCCCTGGATGTAGGCCATCCGGTGGGGCGTCCACAGGCGCTGGAACGCGTCCTGCGTCCCCACTCCGATCTGCTGCTCCGGCTCACTCGTCATGCGTGCAGCATATGGCGTCGCGCGCGGCGGCAGGGAAAGGCCCCCGGGATCTCCCCCGGGGGCCCTGGGAGCCTCGGATCAGACCTGCGCCCGGTCCTCGACGACCTTCGCGATCTTCGCGAGGGCCTCGTCGACGGGGATGCCGTTCTCCTGGGAGCCGTCGCGGTAGCGGAAGGAGACGGCGCCGTGCTCCATGTCCTCGTCGCCCGCGATGACCATGAAGGGCACCTTCTGCTTCTGGGCGTTGCGGATCTTCTTCTGCATCCGGTCGGAGGACGCGTCCACGTCCACCCGCAGCCCGGCGGCGCGCGCCTTCTCGGCGAATTCCTGCAGGTAGGGCACGTGCGCGTCGCCGATCGGGATGCCGAGCGCCTGGACGGGCGCCAGCCAGGCCGGGAAGGCGCCGGCGTAGTGCTCCAGCAGGACGCCGAAGAAGCGCTCGATGGAGCCGAACAGCGCCCGGTGGATCATGACGGGCTGCTGACGGGAGCCGTCGGCGGCCGTGTACTCCAGGCCGAACCGCTTGGGCTGGTTGAAGTCGACCTGGATGGTCGACATCTGCCAGGACCGGCCGATGGCGTCCTTGGCCTGGACGGAGATCTTCGGCCCGTAGTACGCGGCGCCGCCCGGGTCCGGGACGAGCGGCAGGTTCTGCTTCTCGGCGGCCTGGCGGAGGGCCTCGGTGGCCTCCGCCCAGTCCTCGTCGGTGCCGATGAACTTGTCGGACTCGTCCCGGGTCGACAGTTCCAGCTCGAACTCGTTCAGACCGTAGTCGCGCAGCAGGTCGAGGACGAAGGTCAGGAGCGTGTCCAGCTCCGTCGGCATCTGCTCCTTGGTGCAGTAGATGTGCGAGTCGTCCTGGGTGAAGCCGCGTGAACGGGTCAGGCCGTGCACCACGCCCGACTTCTCGTACCGGTACACGGTCCCGAACTCGAAGAGCCGCAGCGGCAGTTCACGGTAGGAACGCCCGCGAGACCTGAAGATCAGGTTGTGCATCGGGCAGTTCATCGCCTTGAGGCGGTAGTTCTGCTCGTCGAACTGGATGGGCGGGAACATGCCCTCCGCGTAGTGCGGCAGGTGCCCGGAGACCTCGAAGAGGTGCTCCTTCGAGATGTGCGGGGTGTTCACGAACTCGTAGCCGGAGACCTCGTGCCGGCGGCGCGAGTAGTCCTCCATGACCTTGCGGATCACTCCGCCCTTGGGGTGGAACACCGCGAGGCCGGGGCCCAGCTCGTCGGGGAAGGAGAACAGGTCCAGCTCGGACCCGAGCTTGCGGTGGTCCCGCTTCTCCGCCTCGGCGAGGAAGTCGAGGTGCGCCTTCAGCTCGTCCTTGGACGGCCAGGCGGTGCCGTAGATCCGCTGCAGCTGCGGGTTCTTCTCGCTGCCGCGCCAGTAGGCGGCGGCCGAGCGCATCAGCTTGAAGGCCGGGATGTTCCGCGTGGTCGGCAGGTGCGGACCGCGGCACAGGTCCTTCCAGCACACATCACCGGTCTTGGCGTCGAGGTTGTCGTAGATGGTCAGCTCGCCGCTGCCCACCTCGGCGTCGGCACCGTCGGCGGCCTGCGCCGCGTTGCCCTTGAGGCCGATCAGCTCCAGCTTGTACGGCTCGTCCGCCAGCTCCTCGCGGGCCGCGTCGTCGCTGGTGACACGGCGGGAGAAGCGCTGGCCCCGCTTCTGGATCTCCTGCATCTTCTTCTCGACGCGCTTGAGGTCCTCGGGGGTGAAGGGCTCCTCGACGTCGAAGTCGTAGTAGAAGCCGTCCCGGACGGGCGGGCCGATGCCCAGCTTGGCCTCGGGGAACAGCTCCTGCACGGCCTGCGCCATGACGTGCGCGGTGGAGTGCCGCAGGATGTTCAGGCCGTCCTCGGAGGAGATCTCGACGCCCTCGACGGTCTCGCCGTCCTCGACCTCGTGGGCGAGGTCCTTCAGCTCGCCGCCCACCCGGGCGGCCACGACCGAGCGCTCGCCGGCGAAGAGGTCGGCCGCCGTGGTGCCCGTCGTCACCACGCGTTCTTCCCGCTCGGAATCGCGTTGGATGATCACACGGACGTCTGACACCGGTCTCTCCTGACTGAAGGTGGGGCCGCGGCGCCATACCGGAGCGCACGCGTGAGGGCGATCTTACCGACCCGGGCCCGTGCACCGCGAAACCAGTACCGGCGGCCGGCCCCCGCGGCCCCTCCCCGCCGCCGGCCTCCGTCGCCCGGCTGCGGCGCGCCGGTGCCGGGCGCCCTGGCGGCCCGCCCGCGCGCGTGGCGAGGGCTCCGGCGAGCGGCATCCCGCGGACGGCGGAGCGCAGCCGCTCCCGCGCGGTCCGCGAGGCGGCGCCACCGGACCCGGCCGGCACGTCGCGCCCGGCGGATCTCGTCGCAGGGCGCGGCGCGGGAGAGCAGCATCCCGCGGGCGGCGGGGCGGGCGGGCTTCGCCAGGTGGTCCCCGTCGAGCGTGAAGGAGAAGAAGCGGCCCGGTGGGCGCTGCGGGATCCGGTACGTCGCCTTGAGCTGCGCCTTGAGGGCGACCGCGTCGTCGACCGTGTGCCCGGGGGCGCTGTGGCTGACGTGTCCAGAACCGGCGTGTTCCCGCTGCGGGCCTGTGAACTGCGAAGATCCTCGATCCTGTGGTGTTCTTCCGGCGTACGGCGCAAACAGCCCGGGTATCACCGAACCGGGACAGCGGACGGCGCGTCAGCCACCGTTCCCGGACGAGGAGTTGAGTGCCCTATGACGAGCTGGTTCGAGGGGCCCCTGGCCGCTTTCGACACGGAGACGACGGGTGTGGACGCCGAGACCGACCGGATCGTGTCGGCCGCCCTCGTCGTCCAGGACGCCCCGGGCCTCAGGCCTCGGGTGACCCGGTGGCTGGTGAATCCGGGCGTGCCGGTGCCGGAGGCGGCGACGGCGGTGCACGGACTGACGGAGCAGCATCTGCAGCGCCACGGCCGCTGGCCCGCGCCGGTGCTGTACGAGATGGCGGAGGCGCTGAGCGAGCAGGCCCGCGCGGGGCGTCCGCTCGTGGTGATGAACGCGCCGTTCTGCCTGACGCTGCTGGACCGGGAGCTGCGCCGGCACCGCGCCTCGTCGCTGGGCCGCTGGCTGGAGCGGACGTCCCTGCACGTCCTGGACCCGCTCGTGCTCGACAAGCACCTGGACCGCTGCCGCACGGGCCGCCGCACCCTCACCGAGCTGTGCGCGCACTACGGCGTCGAGGCGGCGGGCGCGCACGAGGCGGTGGCCGACGCACAAGCCGCGCTGGAGGTCGTACGTGCGGTGGGGCGACGCTTCCCGGCACGGCTGGAACGCCTCTCGGCGGCCGAGTTGCACACGCTGCAGGCGGTGTGGCACGCGGGGCAGGCGCGCGGGCAGGTGTGGTTCGCGCTCAACGGGGCGGAAGAGGCGGTCGACCCGGCCTGGCCGCTGCGGCCCGGCCTGCCGGCGGCGGCGGCGTGACGGCGCGCGCACACGAAGAAGCCGGTCCGTCGTGCGACGGACCGGCTTTTCCCGGTGGGCGATACTGGGTTCGAACCAGTGACCTCTTCGGTGTGAACGAAGCGCTCTCCCACTGAGCTAATCGCCCGGGAACGCACTGAACCATACAGGCCCCGGCACGTTTCCTTCAAACCGCCGGGCGGCCGCCTTCCAGGTGGGCGGCCAGTCCGCGCCGGCCCGCCCGCATCATCAGCCGGTGGTTGGCCCGGAACAGGGGCCGTCCCGGCACGGCCAGGCGGCGCAGCAGCGGCTTGCGCACGTGGACCTCCTGGTCGTAGCGGGCGAGGGTGCCGGAGCCGTGCGGGCCGACCGTCCAGCGCGCCCAGCCCTCCATGTCGCCGCTCATCGCGACCTCCAGCACTCCCGCGGCCGGGTCGCGCCGTTCCTCGCGCAGGGTCGCCGTCAGGTCGTACGGGAGGAGGGAGCGGAAGCGGACGACTCCGCCGGTGTCGTCGAGCCGGGTGACCTCGCGCACCTGGGGCCACCAGCGGGGATAGTCGTCGATCCGCTCCAGCTCCCGGTAGACGGCCGGGACGGGCGCGGGCAGGGGCCACAGGCTGCGGAATCGGTGATGGTTCCAGTCCACGTACCGGAGTGTGCCCGTACCCGCGTCCGTCACGTGCGGGCTACGGCATCCTGTCGCCCAGAAGTGCCAGGTTCTCGATGGCGGCGAGCCCGTAGAGCGCGGTTTCGTTGGTGGACACCCAGCTCGCCTCGCTGCCCGGGACCAGCGCGGCCGGACCGCTCAGCTTCTCGGTCCGCCAGGGCGCCGACTCCTTGTAGCCGTCGGAGTCGTAGAACTTCTGCCAGGCGCGCGCGGCGAGCTTCTCGTCCCCGGTCTGCACCGCGGCGTAGGCGTCGAGGCGCGAGTGGCCCTGGAAGAGGATGAGGCTGCCGAAGTTGCTGCCGTACCGGGCCGCCTGCTCCGTCTTCGAGGCGTTGAAGTAGCGGCAGTAGTCGTAGTACGCCTCGTCGAACTCCGGCATGTCGACCAGGTCGATCAGCTCGGCGCACAGTTCGTTGAGGCCGAAGACGGCCGACAGGTGGGAGACCCCGACCTTGGGGGTGTCGGCGATCGCGAACCTGCCGGTGTCGAGGTCGTACAGGCCGCTGCCCTGGACGAAGCCGTTGGGCTGGGCGGCGATGGTCTCCATCGTGGACAGGACGCGGTCCCTGGCCTTCTCCCACTTGGGGCCCTTGCGTTCCCACTCGGTCAGCCAGGCCGAGACCAGGCCGCTCCAGTCGGTGCCGAAGCCGACCGACAGGGCGTTGCGGTCGGGGGTGTAGGGCTCGGTGCGGATCTTGCGGAGCGGGTCGAGGGCGAGGAAGGTCTCGTCGGAGTCGACGTTGGCGTGCATGAGGTCGCCGACGCGTTCGTCGGCGGTGAGGAAGTAGTAGAAGCGGCGGTACGTGGTGTTGGCGATGCGCTGCTGCTTGGCGCTGTCGGCGTAGTGCTGGACGCCGTGCCGGGTGCCGAGCCCGGCCCATTGGCCCAGGTGGTAGACGTCCACCTCGCCGGTGTGCCGGGTCATGGCCTCGGCGAAGCGGAAGATGTCGGCGCGGCCGGAGCGCAGGTAGGCGTACCAGAGCCAGAGGTCCGGGGAGAGTTCGGAGTTGTCCCAGGCGTAGCCGCCGACGTCGTAGCGCCACTGGTGCCGGACGGCGTCATAGGTGTGCATGATGTCGCCGTAATCCCAGAAGCCGTACCAGCGGCGCTGCTCCACCTGGTCCTTGTAGTAGGTGAAGAGGAAGTCGAGGTGGTCCTCGATCTTCGCCTTGGCGGGCGTGGAGCGGTCGGGCTCGGAGTAGAGGCCGGGACCGAAGACCTTGGACTTGATGAGCTGCGCCGGCGGTGCGGCGAGCTGCGGCAGGACGCGCACCGCCTCGACCTGCTCGGCGAGCTTCTCGGCGCTCGGGGTGGCGGCGTTGGCCCAGAACAGCAGTTCCGAGGTGCGGGCGATGCCGTAGGGGGTGCCGAAGCCGGGCTCGTAGTCCTCGTAGGTGATGTTGAGGCCCTCGATCTGCTCGGGGAAGGTGTCCTGGCCCAGGCCGTCGTGGTAGAAGCGCAGGTCCATCGGCTGTGCCTCGGGCGACCAGAGCCAGAGGGTGACCTCGGCCTCGTCGGTCTGGGCGTCGCGGATGTCGAGCTGGGCGGGGTACTTCTCCCAGAAGTCGCGCAGTCCGAAGGAGAGTCCGCCGCTCGTTCCGCCGACGTAGCCGAAACCGGAGGCTCGCCGTCCGCCGCCGGCACCGATCCAGCCGTGTCCCTTCTTGGTGCGCTTGCGCAGGGTGAAGCCGTCGGCGGACAGCTGGGAGAGGGTGTAGTCGCCCCACTCGGGGATGTACTGGAGGCGGGTGGTGACGCGCTGGTCCCAGGTGGCGGGGTCGGGGAGCTTCTCCCCCGCGAACTGCGCCGCCTGTACGGCAGCTCCGGGGTCGCGGCGCAGGCCGGTGATGCCCTTGACGGCCTCGCGCAGCAGGCCGGTGCCCTCTCCGCCGATGCGGATGTGCCGGTCGTAGGACGCGTCGCGCATCGGCACGCTGAAGCGGACGCCGAGGCCGCGGATGAAGTCGCCGCTCGCCTTCCCGGGCTCCTGCTTCCCGTCGAACGTGATGGTGTGCACCATGCGGAAGGAGTCGGCTCCCGCGTAGAAGTAGAGGCGGAGGGAGAAGGGCAGCCAGCCGCGGTTCCCCTTGCGGTGCTTGCCGTCGATGCGGACGACGGCGCGGACGGGGCCCTCCTGCTCGACCTTCACCTCGTCGATCGCGCCGTCGAAGCGCTCGTGCTTCACGGTGCCCTGGTCGCCGTCCTCGATCTCGGGCTGGCGCAGCAGGACGAGGCGGCCGTTCTTCGCGATCTCGGTGGAGCCTCTGGTGACCGACTTGATCAGGGTCGATCCCGATGTGCCGATTCTCGCGGTGATGACGCCGGTCGATATGTCGATGGTGCCGCCGCGCCGGTCGACGGTGACCTTCCGGGCGGGCGCGGCGGGGGTGCCGGCGGACAGCGTCAGCTCGCCGTTGCCCGTGCCGACGGCGTGCGCGGTCCACTTGAGGGAGCCGTCCGGCCAGTACGCCAGCGGCCAGGACTGCGCCGGTACGGCCTTGCCGTCCGCGTCCGTGACGGCGAACGACTGGTCCGCCCGGTAGGTGCCCCTGGGCCAGGGGACGCCGACGGTGGAGCCGGGGGCGGCGCCCAGGCCGCCGCCCTCCAGCCAGGTCAGGGTGACGGGGTCGGCGTCGCCGGCCGCGGCGACGGGTGCGGCCTGGGCGTTCCTCGCGCCCAGGGCCCAGCTGAACTGGGCGGCGGCTCCGGCGACTGCGGCCGCCTTGAGAAGGGACCTGCGGGGGATGGGGGACATGGCCTTTCCTTTCCGTTCCGTGCGTATGCCGGGGGTGTCAAGGGCATGACAGGTAGAGCTGCGGCGCCGGGGGCGCCGGTCCGGGGCGTGGGCGCCGCCGTCAGCGGCTGCGGTAGCGCTCCTCCACGGCAACGGCCGCCGCCGCGACGGCGCCCAGGACGGCGACCGCCAGCGGTGCGCTGAACCAGGCGGAGCAGACCACCACGGCCAGCCCGCCGACGATCAGGAAGGAGCCCGCGGGGTCGAGCACGGTGCGGCGGCCGGCCTGTGCGAGCAGCGACCGCCAGGAGGCGCCGGGCCGCCAGGACGCCGCCGCGCGCAGCCCCGCCACGGCCGCGCCGATCAGGGCGAGCACGCCGACGGCGCCCACCAGGGGCCCGCCCGGCAGACCGTCGCGCACGGCCCGCACGTCCACCCACACCGCGGCCAGGGCGGCCCACCCGGCGAGCCCGACGATCCACCCGTGCCGCAGCGCCGCCCGGAAGTCGGCAGCGAACTCCCGCCAGCCGCCCCGCTCGTGGGCGAGCCGGCGTCCGAGGTGCCGCGCACCGGCCGCGAACGCCGCGGGGTAGGTGACCAGCGGCAGCGCGGCCACCGCGATCCACACGCCGGTGAGCAGGCACTCCGCGAACAGGGCGAAACCCTGGGCGAACCGCGACTCCCCACGCTCCGTCCGGGCCCGCGCACGCGCCTCGGTCATGATCGGTTCACCTCAACCCTTCAGACCGGACGTCGCCATGCCGTCGATCAGATAGCGCTGGAAGGCCAGGAAGAAGGCGAGGACGGGCAGCAGGGCGACGAGCGACATGGCGATCATGCCCCCGTAGTTCGCCAGCCCCTCCTGGTCGACGAACATCTTCAGACCGAGGGAGACGGTGTACTTGCCGGGCTCGTTGAGGTAGATCAGCGGGCCCATGAAGTCGTTCCAGGAGTTGATGAAGGTGAAGATCGCGCTGGTGATGAGGGCCGGCCGGCACAGCGGGAGCACGATCGACCAGTAGATGCGGAAGTGCCCGCAGCCGTCGAGGCGGGCCGCCTCGTCGAGTTCCCTGGGCAGGTTGCGCATGAACTGCACCATCAGGAAGACGAAGAACGCCTCCGTGGCCAGGTACTTCCCCAGCAGCAGCGGGGTGTACGTGTTGATCATGTCCATGTTGCGGAACAGCACGTACTGCGGGATCAGCAGCACATGGTACGGCAGCAGCAGCGTGCCGATCATCAGGGCGAAGAGCAGATTGCGCCCCGCGAACCGGATCCTCGAGAAGGCGTACGCCGTCAGCGAGCAGGACACCACGATCCCGATCACCGAACCCACCGCGAGGAAGAGCGAGTTGAAGAAGAACGTGGAGATCGGGATGTCGGCGATGCCGTCGGCGAGACTCCGGTAGTTGGAGAGGATCGGGTCGCCCGGGAAGAGGTCCAGGCTGCCGACGATGTCCCCGCTCTCCTTGAAGGAGCCGCCGATGACCCAGACCACCGGGTAGAGGATCACCGCCAGGATCAGAAGCGACCCGAGGTGCCAGGCGAGCGAGCCCGGCAGCCTGCGCCGCAGGGCGCCCTTGGTGGACGGGACCGGCGTGACGTCGGTGGCCTGCGCGCTCATCGGCCGCCCTCCTCGTAGTGCACCCAGCGCTTCTGGGACCAGAACAGCACCGCGGTGACCAGGGCGACCGCGACCAGCAGCATCCACGCCATGGCGGAGGCCAGGCCCATGCGGCTGTTCTCGAAGCCCTGGACGTACAGATAACAGGTGTAGACCATGGAGCCGTCGGCCGGCCCGCAGGCGTTGCCTCCGGCGCCGCCGCCGACGATGTAGGCGGAGCTGAAGATCTGGAAGGAGTGGATGGTCTCCAGCAGGACGTTGAAGAAGAGGACCGGGGAGATCATCGGCAGCGTGATGTTCCAGAACTGCCGCAGCTTGCTCGCCCCGTCGACGTCGGCCGCCTCGTACAGTTCGCGCGGCACCTGCTTCAGGCCGGCCAGGAAGATGACCATGGGCGCGCCGAACTGCCAGACGGTGAGCGCCACCAGGCTGTAGATGATCAGATCCGGGTCGCCGGTCCAGCCCCCGGCGCCGATCCCGAAGAACTGCTGCGTGCGGTCGACGACCGCGTCGTCCTGGAAGATCGCCTTCCACACGATGGCGATGGACACGCTCGCGCCGATCAGCGACGGGGCGTAGAAGGCGGCCCGGTAGAAGGCCTGCCCGCGCCGCTTCTGCGCCAGGAGCAGCGCGACGCCCAGCGCGGCGACGAGCTTGATCGGCGTACCGACGACGACGTACCACAGGGTGATCTGCACCGAGTGGCGCCAGCGGGGGTCGCCGAACATCTCGGAGAAGTTGTCCAGGCCGATCCACTCGGGGGCGTCGAAGAGGTTGTAGTCGGTGAACGCGAGGTAGAGCGAGGCGATCATCGGTCCCGCGGTCAGCAGCAGGAACCCGGCGATCCAGGGGGACATGAAGAGGTAACCGGCCAGGTTCTCCCGGCGGCCCCGCCGCTTCAGCTCGGCGGGGCGCGGGGGCTTGACCGGACCGTGCCGCGGCTCGGAGTCCTTGGCCAGGTCCTCCCTCGCAGGGGCGTGTGTCACGGCGCTTCCCATCAGCCGGCGAGAGCCGTCTTCGACTCGGTGAAGAACTGCTTGACGGCCTCCGCGACGGAGCGCTCGCCGAGCGCCATCTCCTCGGCGATGCGCGAGAAGGCGGACTCGCAGATGTCGGCGCCGTTCGGGTGCGGGGTGATGGTCTCCAGGACGCCCGCATCGACGAGGGACTGCTCGTAGGCGGCGATCGACTTGTTGACCGGGTCGGTCGGCTGGAAGGCGTCGTACTGCGCCTGCGTCGCGGGGACCCCGCGGTCGTAGCCCATGATCTTGGCGACCTCGGGGTCGTGCACCATGAAGTCGATGAACTGGGCGACCTCCTCGGGATGCTGGGTGCGCTTGTAGGCACTGAGCATCAGCGAGCCGAGGTACTGGCCGGTCTTCTTGCCGTCCGTGGTCGGGATGGGGGCGAGACCGTACTCGCTCTTGCCCTCGGAGGTGTAGCGGACGGTGAAGTTGTCCCAGGTGTACTCACTGCCGGCCAGCTCGGCGGAGAGCGCCGACTTGGGCTTGACCTGCACGACCTTCTTCGGGTCGGCGAACAGGCCAGTCTTCACGCCCTTCTCCGCCTTCGTCCACCAGGCGGTCAGGTCCGCCTCGGAGAAGCCGAGCCCGTCCTCGGTGAAGAAGGCCTTGCCGTTCTGCCGCAGATACAGGTCGTAGAGGTACATGACGCCGTACATGCCGCTGTCGCCGGCTCGGCCCGTCCTGTCGCGGATGCTCGCCATCGCCGCGTCGAAGTCGTCCCAGGTCCAGCCCTGTTCGGGCTTGACGCCGGCCCGGGTGTAGACGGACTTGTCGATGACGAGGGCCATCGAGTTGGAACCGACGGGCACGCCGAGGAGTTTGCCGTCGACCTCGCCGAACTTCTCCAGGCCCGCCCGGAAGCCGTCCGTCGAGAGATTGCCCGCCTTCACCTGCTCACTCAGGTCGAGCAGCACATTCTTGGCGTCGTATTTGCGGAGAAATCCGATGGCATTCTGGAAGACGTCCGGCGGATTCCCCCCGGAGGCCTGGGTGTTGAACTTCTTCCAGAAGTCGGGGTACTGCTGGAAGTCGGTCTTGACCTTGATCTTCGGGTACTTCTTCTCGAAGAGGGCGATGGTCTTGTTGATGCGTTCGGCCCGGTCCTCCGCACCCCACCAGGAGTAACGGATCGTCACCGTCCCGTCTCCCGACCCACTGTCGCCGCCGCATGCGGTGGCGGTCGCGCCCAGCCCCGCGACGGCCAGCGAAGCCCCCGCCGCCTTGAGGATCGTCCGCCTCTCCATTTTGCTGCTCTGCTGCATATGAGCCTCCCCGCGACGTCGCGTCCGCCTCATGAATCGTTTCAAGAAAGCGCTTGCTGGCACAAGGTACGAAGGACCCGGGGGCCCGTCAATGAGTCGGACGGGAATTGATGGGGCGGGGGTGGAGCACGGTGGCACCCCGCGCCCCGCCCGGCCGCCGGACAGACGGGAGATTCCCCAGGTCGGCGCGGCGTGACCGACGGGCCGAACATCGTCGACCCCGCCGGAGCGGGCGGTGCCGAAGGTCACGGTTGGGTGACGCCGGGCGAGAACGGAACGGGCCGGCGTCCGACGGGACACACCCCGGACCCCTCGGACGCGCGCCCGGCCGACGCGGTGCCCGACGCGCCCTACGACCGCCCCGGGGCCCGCGCGGCCACCACCTGCCGTGAAGCGGCCACCTGTCCGTGAAGGCGCCGCGTCGGCGGGCGCGGCACCCCGCACGACGAGGCGGCCCGGCTCACGATCGTGAGCCGGGCCGCCTGATGATCCGGTGGGCGATACTGGGTTCGAACCAGTGACCTCTTCGGTGTGAACGAAGCGCTCTCCCACTGAGCTAATCGCCCGGACGCAGGAAGAACATTACCCCATGTCAGGGGATGCCCGTGACCGGCGGAGACGGTTCGCCGCACCCCCGCCGCGGCTCACTGGTCCTTGATCTTCCACGGCATCTCGAGGCCGAACTCGTACAGGTAGATCCCGGCCAGCACGGCCACGATCGCCACGCCGACCGCGGTCAGGATGATGTTCCGGCGCCGCACCTTGGGATCGAGGGCGCGCTGCGCCGCCTCGGTGACCTTGCGCTTGGTCCAGCGCAGGACGAGCTGGGCCCAGACGAACTCGGTCGCCCAGATGGCCATGCCCCCGAAGATCACGACCCAGCCCGGCCCGGGCAGCACCAGCATGGCGATGCCGGCCATCACCACCGCGAGGCCGACGATGAAGACGCCGACCTGCCAGCTCAGGTGCAGGGCACGGCGCGCCCTGACGAATTCCGGTGCCCTCGAACCGAGGGCGCGCGCGGCCACGACTTCGTCGTCCGTCCCCGTACGGTCCTCCGCCACGGCCACTTCGCCGGACTTGTTACTCCCCGTGTTCATACAGCCAAACACTACCGGAGCGAATCCTGTCACCGGAATGGGCGCAGGACCCGAACGGCCTCTCGGCCGGAAGAGTTACCTAAACACCCGCAAAACGCTCAGAGGGGTTTACAACGGCACCGTAGGTGGCATGTCGATTTGGCCGACGTGCGAATCCCCGAGCGCACACTGAGCGAAAGGCCCTGGCGCTTATGAACACCACGGTCAGCTGCGAGCTGCACCTGCGCCTCGTTGTGTCGAGCGAGTCCTCCCTGCCTGTCCCCGCAGGCCTGCGGTACGACACGGCCGACCCCTACGCCGTGCACGCCACCTTCCACACCGGAGCCGAGGAAACCGTCGAGTGGGTGTTCGCCCGCGACCTCCTCGCCGAAGGTCTCCACCGTCCCACCGGCACCGGCGACGTCCGTGTCTGGCCGTCGCGCAGTCATGGTCAGGGCGTCGTGTGCATCGCCCTGAGTTCCCCGGAGGGCGAGGCCCTGCTCGAGGCCCCGGCGCGGGCTCTCGAGTCCTTTCTGAAGCGCACAGACGCCGCCGTGCCGCCCGGCACGGAACACCGGCACTTCGATCTCGATCAGGAGCTCTCGCACATCCTGGCGGAAAGCTAGGGCGAGGCTCCGTGAAGCCGCCCGTCGCCGTCGACTCGGGGTGACGGCACGGGCCCGGACAACCGCATACGGCACAGACCGGCGTCCGTCGCCGCGGTTCTCCGCGGAGGCGGCGCCGGCGTGCGTGTGCGCCTGTGCGGGTGCCTGCGCACGGGCCGGGCCGCCGGGCCGCGCCACGTCGCGCCGGGCCGGGCCGGGCCGCGCCACGTCGCGGTGCGTCGCTTCGCGCCGGGCCGTTCTGAGCCGTGCCACCGTGACCACGGGATCTCACCTGGCCCGCCTGTAGTCCCTCAGTACACCGCTCCGCCCGGCCTGCCCCGCTCGGCCCTTCGCAGTCCCTCACGGTCCTTGCCGCCCCTCGCGGCCCCTCGGGGAACGAAGACCGGTCGGCCGCCGTTGTACGGGCAGCCGGAGCCCGGGACCGGAATCCGAGCCGGTCCGCCCGCCGCGGAAGCCACTACCATCGGCCAGCATCGGCGGGCGCCCGCCCGACCCCAGGCCAGGGAGCGAAATGTGCTGATCACCCACGACACCCGGTGCGCCCTCGGCACCGTGGTGGATCTGGTGAACACCGTGCCGGAGGACGATGCGGCGCCGGACGGGCTGCCGGATGTCGCGGCCCTCCAGGAATTCGTGGGAACGCACGAGATCAGCGACATCGGCGTGCTCTCTGAGCCGGACCTCTCGGCGGTGCGCGCGATCCGCGGCCGGTTCGCGGCGGTCTTCGCGGCCCCCGAGGCCCGCACCGCGGCGGGGCTGATCAACGATCTGGTCGCCGGCGCCGGGACCACGCCCCGGCTCACCGACCACGACGGCTACGACTGGCACATCCACTACTTCGCACCCGGCGCCTCCGTCGCCGACCACCTGGCCGCCGACTGCGGCATGGCCCTGGCCTTCTTCGTGGTCGCCGGGGAGCAGGAGCGACTGCGCCGGTGCGAGGCCCCCGACTGCCGACGCGCCTTCGTCGACCTCTCGCGGAACCGCTCCCGGCGGTACTGCGACAGCCGCACCTGCGGCAACCGTCTGCACGTGGCCGCGTACCGGGCACGGCGCAAGGAGGCCGCGGGCTGACGTCGCCCGGGAGGCCCAGCTGTCCGGGTCCGGGGCGGTGTGCCGGTGGCGACGCGATCCCCGGCGGGTGGCGCCGGGGAACGCGGGTACGGCTCACAGCAACAGCAGATCGTGCAACGCAGCCATGAGCAGCAGACACCCGATCACCGCAAGGAAGATCATGAGCGGTGGCTGGGAAAGGGCGAAGAGGCAGCCGCGCGGTTCACTCTGCGTGGGCGCGGTTTCGCTCTGTCTCGTGTCCAGCTGGGGATCCAGCTGAGTGGTGTCCGGCATCTCGCCGCGATGATGACGCAGGGGGCGGGCCCCACGCGATCAACACGCCCGTGAAGACCAGGTGTTCATCTGATCCGCAACGTCGGGATCGGAACCTGATCATTCCGGAGCAGCCGCTGACGGCCTCGGACCGCTGTGTCGTTTCAGTGCGCGCCGACCCTTCCGTGCGGGTCGGCGAGGCTCATATGCCGTGCTTCTTCAGGATGGCCTCGATGTCGCTGAAGTCGTCCTCGCCCCGGGAGGCGTTCGCCGGCCGGGAGGCGGCAGGCCGGGCGGTGGGGCGGGTCCCCGGGCCGAGGGACGGTTCCGAGGCCGCCGGGGCCACCGCGTCGCCCCGTGCCGCCGCCCGGGCCTCCTTGCGCTCCTTGCGGGTGCCGCCGCGGCGGCGCTCCACGGCGCGCGTGGTCATGAAGAGCACCCAGGAGACGCCCAGCACACCGAAGCCCGCCCAGGCCACCGGACTGAAGGCCGTGTCGGCCAGCCACTCGACGACCCCGGCCATCACCAGTCCGAGGGGGACGAGCGAGTAGGCGGCGACGCGGGCCGCGGTCAGGAAACGCCTGCGGTACGCGGTGACGGCCGCGATGCCCAGGCCCGCCGCGGACACCGCGGAGCAGACGGTCTCGGCAATCATCCGGTCCTCCAGGCTGGGCTCGGTCGGGCAGGAGCACTTCGTCCCTTCCATCCTGCACCGTCCGGACCCCGTGGGGCCACGTTCCTGCCGGAGATCAGGGAGATCTCGGGGTCGGCTCCTCCCCGGGTGCCGGTGACCGCGCCGTACGACGGTGGCCGGGGCGGCGTCCCGCGGACTGGGAGAACGGGGAGAATGGGGTCCATGAGCGACCTCTCCCCCGCCCTCCCCGCCACGCCCGTCCTCGACGTCTGGTGCGAGCTCCAGTGTCCGGACTGCCACATCGCGCTGGAGGACGTCCGCGCCCTGCGCGCCCGCTACGGCGACCGCCTTGAGCTGCGGCTGCGGCACTTCCCCCTGGAGAAGCACAAGCACTCCTTCGCCGCCGCGCAGGCCGCCGAGGAGGCCGTGGCGCAGGGACGGGGATGGCCGTACGCCGAGGCGGTGCTGGACCGGGTCGCGGAACTGGACCGCAAGGGGGAGCCCTTCCTGGTCGAGGTGGCCCGGGACCTCGGACTGGACGCGGAGGAGTTCGACACGGCCCTGATCGACGGCCGGCACATCCTCGTCGTCGACGCCGACCAGGCCGAGGGCAAGGCGATCGGCGTGACGGGCACCCCCACGTACGTGATCGGCGGTGAGCGGCTCGACGGCGGCAAGAGCCAGGAGGGACTGCGCGAGCGCGTCGAGGAGATCGCGGACCGGCTGCTGGCCGAGCGGCGGGACTGAACCGGCGGATCACCGGGGCGTGGTCGTCCCCGCCGCCGCTAGAGCAGCGGTTTGTAGAAGCTGTACCGCGTGGTCGTGTAGCCGAGCGACTCGTAGAGCCGCTCGGCCGGCGTGTTCCCGGCGAAGACGTTCAGGCCGATCAGTGGCCGTCCGGCCGCGATCGCCCGTGCCTCGGCCACCCGCATCAGCGTACGGCCGTGCCCCCGGCCCCGGTGGGCCGCGTCGGCCTCGACGCTGTACACGAAGGCCCGGTCCTCGAGCAGCGCCAGCCACAGGACGCCGACCCGCACGCCGTCCTGCTCCAACACGCTGAGCAGCACGTTCTCGGTGTCCGGTCCATCCGGCAGGAGCCGCTCGTGATCGCTGCGCGCCTTGGCGTGCGCCTCGGCCTCGGGCACCCCCCGCTCGATCCAGGTACGGGCGTAGCGCTCCGACTCGTGGACCCGCCAGGTGCCGAACTCGTCCCGCGTCATGGCCCGTGCGCGGCTGCCCGCCGGCAGGACGGGCGGGGTGTCGCCGAGCGGCTTGGTCATGCCGCGGTTGCGCAGCACGTAGCCGAGCGCCCGGGCGAGCCCCAGTCCGGCCCCGGCCTCCGTCCCACCGGTCACGGAGGCCTCGATCCGCCGGCAGCCCCAGCCCCGCGCGACCTCCTCGGCGGCGAGCGCGGCGATCGTGCCGCGGCCGCGCCGGCGGTCCGGTTCGTCGATGCGCAGCTTGTCGATCACGGCGACCGAGTCGCCGTGTGCCGAGGTGCCGAGGTGTACCGCGCCGACGGGACGACCGTTCACGCAGACCTGGTACCGGCGTGAGCGCGTCCCGTCGGCGGCGTGCTGGAGCGGCTCGGTCGGCCGCAGGGTGGTGGTCATCAAGGGTGTTCTACCCGGCCGCAGACCTGGCGTCAGCCCCTTTTCCCGAGGCCTTCCCGGATTTCCGGGGGCTCACGGATCCAGGTCGTCCCCGGACCGCTCCTCGAAGATCCGCACGGCCTTCGCGGTCACCGGCCCCGGGGCGCCCGGCAGTTCACGGTCGTCGACGCGGTGCACGGCCTGCACGTCCCGCAGCGTGGAGGTCAGGAACACCCCGTCGGCGCGGTCCAGGACGTCCAGCGGGAGGTCGGTCTCGCGGGCGCCGGTCCACTCGACGGCGAGGGCGCGGGTGATGCCGGCGAGGCAGCCGGAGGCGACCGGCGGGGTGTGGATCTCGCCGTCGAGGACCACGAAGACGTTCGACCCGGTGCCCTCGCAGAGCTGTCCCACCGTGTTGCCGAACAGTGCCTCCGAGGCGCCTTGTTCGCGGGCGCGGGCGAGGGCTACGACGTTCTCGGCGTAGGAGGTGGTCTTCAGTCCGGTGAGCGCGCCGCGCTCGTTGCGGGTCCAGGGCACCGTGATGACGGCCGTGGAGTCGGGGCGGCGGCCCGTCTCACCGAGGGCGACGACGAGGGTCGGGCCGTGCTCGCCGCGGTCGGAGCCGAGCGGGCCGTGACCGCCGGTGTAGGTGACGCGCAGCCGGCCCAGCTTCACCGGGTTGGCCTCCAGGACGGCCGTGCAGGCACGCCGGACCTCGTCGAGGTCGGGGTCGGGCAGGCCCAGGCCGCGCGCCGAGCGGGTCAGCCGGTCCAGATGCCGGGTCAGGGCGAACGGCCTGCCGTCCACCGCCTTCACCGTCTCGAAGATGCCGTCGCCCACGGTCAGCCCGTGGTCGAAGACGGAGACGCGGGCGGAGTCGTCGTCCTGCAGCCCGCCGTCGAGCCAGATCTTCACGTCGGTCGTCCCTCTCCACTCGCCTCGTACGCCCCCGACGCTACCGCGAGCAGCCGGGACGCCTTCAGTTCCGTCTCCCGCCACTCCCCCTCGGGGTCGGACCCCCAGGTGATGCCGGCGCCGGTGCCGAAGCGCAGCAGCCCCGCCTGCCGGTCGATCCAGAAGGTGCGGATGCCGACGGCCAGCTCGCCGGTGCCCCGGTCGGCGTCGACCCAGCCGACGCCCCCGCAGTAGGGGCCCCGGGGCGCGGCCTCCAGCGCTTCGATGATCCGCAGGGCGCTCGACTTGGGCGCGCCGGTCACCGACCCTGGTGGGAAGGCCGCGGCGAGCAGCTCCGGCCAGCCGGCGTCCGCGCGCAGCTCGCCGCGCACCGTCGACACCAGGTGCACGAGCCCCGGGTGCTTCTCCACGGCGCACAGGTCGGGCACCGTCACGCTGCCCGTGGCGCAGACCCGCCCGATGTCGTTGCGGACCAGGTCCACGATCATCACGTTCTCGGCGTAGTCCTTCTCCAGGAGGTCGGCCTCCGTCCGCCCGGTCCCCTTGATCGGCCCGGACTCGACGGTCCGGCCGTCCCGGCGCAGGAACAGCTCGGGCGACGCGGTGGCGATCTCGACGCCGTGCCCCGGCAGCCGGATCGTGCCGGCGTACGGCGCCGGGTTGCCGCGGGCCAGCAGGGCGGTGAGGGCGTCCACGTCGGCGCCCGGGGCGACGGGCGCGGAGAGCACCCGGCAGAGGTTGGCCTGGTAGACCTCGCCCGCGGCGATGTGCGCGCGTATCCGACGCACGGCCGCCGTGTACGCGGCGCGGTCGAGGGAGGACGCCCAGTCACCGACCGCCGGCCCCCGCCACCCGCCCGGCACGGGGGCCGGCACCGGTGCTGTCCGTACGTCCGCGAAACGGGCGCAGGTCAGACGGCCCTCGAAGTCCGCGGCGACAACCCAGAAGCCCTCGGACGCGAGGGCGGCGGGATCGCTCGTGACGTCGAGGAGGCCGGTGGCGAGCCGGTCGCCGAAGCGGGCGAGGGGAGGCAGGTCGAGCACGTGACCGAGTCTAGGCCGGTGTCACCCGGGTGACCCGAACGTGTCCTTCCGGGTGCCCTGACCAGGCCCGCGAGCGGGGGCACCGCAGCACGCTGCACAAACGCGTTTTTGTACTGGCTCCGGAATCCGCTAGAGTTCATCACGTCACCGGGACGCGCAAGCGGACCGAACCGACAGGCGGACGTAGCTCAGTTGGTAGAGCGCAACCTTGCCAAGGTTGAGGTCGCGAGTTCGAACCTCGTCGTCCGCTCGCAGGAACAGGGGGTCTCCCGGGCCTCCTGCACTCCTGGTGGAGTGGCCGAGAGGCGAGGCAACGGCCTGCAAAGCCGTCTACACGGGTTCAAATCCCGTCTCCACCTCCACGGACGATTAGCTCAGCGGGAGAGCGCTTCCCTGACACGGAAGAGGTCACTGGTTCAATCCCAGTATCGTCCACTGGATCTTCGAGTCCTCGATCCACGGATCCTGGACGGCCGGATCCCCCGCGCGATTAGCTCAGCGGGAGAGCGCTTCCCTGACACGGAAGAGGTCACTGGTTCAATCCCAGTATCGCGCACGCAGCACTTCCCGGACGATTAGCTCAGCGGGAGAGCGCTTCCCTGACACGGAAGAGGTCACTGGTTCAATCCCAGTATCGTCCACACCCACCGGAGCCCCCGGCCGTCTCGTACGGTCGGGGGCTCCGTCGTGTCCGGGTTCAGCTGGAGAACAGCATGCGGCCGAAGCCCTTCTGACGGTGGTGCCCGTGGTGGCCGTGGTGGCCGGCGTGCGGGGCGCCCCAGGCGGGGGCCGGAGCTGCCGGGTAGGCCTGCGGGGCCGCGGGCGGGGGCGGCGGAGCGGGCTGGGACCACTGGGCCTCCAGGCGGGTCAGCGACTCCAGCTCGCCGTAGTCGAGGAAGATCCCCCGGCAGCCGCTGCACTGCTCGATCTGAACGCCATTGCGGTTGTAGGTGTGCATCGGTGCGTGGCACTTGGGGCACTGCATGGTCGGCTCAACTCCTCGCCGGTCGGTCCTGATTCGCGTGTCGCCAGGACAGACTCTGTCCGGCCGCGGGTCGGTTGCACCCTACGTCGCGCGACTTCGCCTCAACCGCGTGGGTCTCGGGGGCGGACCGGCGCCATCCGCGCACAGGCGTCGACCAGGGACTGCTCCACCTCGTCCAGGGGCCGGCCCGCCGCCACCGCCTTGGTGAGCGCGCGGGCTGCGGTCTGCACGGTGAGGGCGCGGGCCGGGACGTCCAGCGCGGTCCAGGGGTCCGCGTGGGAGGGGACGGCCGGGCCGCCGGCCACGCGGTAGGCGGTCAGGAAGCGGTGCCAGTCGTCGGGCGGCAGGAGCCCGCAGGCGTACCAGGCCGCCGGCCGGGCCAGGTCCCAGGCGGGGACGCCGGTGCCGAGGTCGTCGACGTCTATGAGCAGCCAGGGGCCTTCGGGGACGGGGTGGCGTACGAGCTGGCCGAGATGCAGGTCGCCGTGGCAGAGCGTGGTCGTGTCCGGCAGGGCGGCCTCACCCCGCGCCCAGGCGGGGAGCGTGCCCCAGGCGCGCAGGACGGGGGCGGTGGCGGCGTGGCGGGAGGCGGCGGCCCGGAGCCGGGCGACGGCCCGGGCCGCCTTGGCCGGGCCGCGCATCGGCGGTACGGCGGCGGGGGCCGGGGACCGGTGGAGGCGGGCGAGGAGAGTGGCCGCGGCCTCCCACGGCGCCGCGTCCGGGTCCTCGGGGTCGACCGGGGAGCCGTACGGCCAGAAGGTGACGGGTCGCCCGTGCAGGGTGACGGGCGTCCGGCCGAGCGGGGGCAGGAGAATGCCGGGGAGGTGGGCGGCGACGGTGACACGGCGGGCCAGCTCGGCGGGGTCGGTGTCCGGTGCGTGGGCCTTGGCGACCGTGCCGGCGTGCCGGACGACGGTCGCGTCGGAGCGGTCGGCGAGGGTGGTTTCGGCGCGGGTGACCGTGCCGCAGGGGCAGACCGGGGTGCGGGCGTGGGCCGCGTCCCTGGCACGGGCGGTCAGGGAGGGGAGGAGGGCGTCCGTTGTCACGGGGGTGAGGGTACGCAGGCGTCCCGCCGCCCCGGCCGCGGAGGGCGAGGGCGATGCCGGCGCAGCTCCCCAGCTGCGCCGGCACTCTGCCGTCCGCCGCACCCCCGTCCCCACGGGGTTTCATGGGTGGGTGTCCCCGCCCGGACCGCTCTTCCGGGCCTGGGGGTCGCCTTTCAGCGCCCCAGCACCACACCCACGGACGACGCTTGTGTGGCCACTGTCTCCCACCCGTCGAAGACGAGGAGGAGCAGAGCCGCCAGGGGCAGGGCCATGAGCGTCGCCACCGCCGGGTGACGCCGCGCCGGACGGCGGTCCTGCCGCGTGCGGACCAGCGTCCGCGGTGCCGTCTGGGCCATGGTCCCTCTCCTGACCGTTCGGTTGTCCTCTGACGGCGGCGGGCGTCCGGCCTCGGGGGACGAGTACCGCACCCGCCGCTTGTCATCGAATCTAGGCGTCCGGCGGCCGCCGGGCGTCATGCCCTCGTACCGATTGCCGGGCCTCCCGGAGGATGAGCCACGACCCGGGTCGTACTCCCCTGGGTGGAGACCGGGGCCGCGGTCTCGGGGTCTTCCCGGAGGGGGCCCTCCGAGCCCCGGTGCCTTCGCGCCGTCCGGTGACATCGCTCACTTCCCCCGCACCCCGGCGCGCCCCGTCCCCGCCCGGCGCATGCCCCGCCCCTGGCCGGCCGTGGACGCGGGGACGCCTCGCCGGTGTGCCGCCCCCTCCCCGCGCGATCGCGCCCGCCCGGTCCAATCCCCCCGTCACGACGAGTGGTTGGGGTCATGGACGGACCGCGGCCGGTCCGCTCACCTGTTCCCCGACCGCCCCTCAACTCTCCCACCGGGCACTGACAATCCGTCGCGCGCGGAGGGCGCGGCCTCTGCGCGCGGGCGGCCGTGGAAACGTAAGCTGTGGCTCGTCACAGGGACCGGGCAGCGGGGATGAACATGGCGATGATGCGCCTGAGGCGCGAGGACCCGCGCGTCGTCGGCTCGTTCAGGCTTCACAGGCGGCTCGGCGCGGGTGGGATGGGCGTGGTCTACCTGGGCTCCGACAAGAAGGGGCAGCGGGTCGCGCTGAAGGTCATCCGGCCGGATCTGGCGGAGGATCAGGAGTTCCGTTCGCGGTTCGCCCGGGAGGTGTCGGCGGCTCGGCGTATCCGCGGGGGCTGCACCGCGCGGCTGGTCGCGGCGGACCTGGAGGCGGAGCGCCCCTGGTTCGCGACGCAGTACGTGCCCGGCCCCTCCCTGCACGACAAGGTGGTCGACGGGGGACCGCTCGGCGCGGCGGACGTCGCCGCCGTGGGCGCCGCCCTGTCCGAGGGGCTGGTCGCCGTGCACGAGGCCGGGGTGGTGCACCGGGACCTGAAGCCGTCCAACATCCTGCTGTCCCCGAAGGGGCCGCGGATCATCGACTTCGGCATCGCCTGGGCGACGGGTGCCTCCACGCTCACGCACGTCGGCACCGCGGTCGGCTCCCCCGGGTTCCTCGCGCCGGAGCAGGTGCGCGGGGCGGCGGTCACTCCGGCCACGGACGTCTTCTCGCTCGGCGCCACGCTGGCGTACGCCTCGATGGGCGACTCGCCGTTCGGGCACGGCAGTTCCGAGGTGATGCTGTACCGCGTGGTCCACGAGGAGGCTCAGCTGCACGGCGTCCCCGACGCCCTCGCCCCGCTGGTGCGGGCGTGTCTGGCCAAGGACCCCGAGGAACGTCCGAGCACGCTGCAACTGTCGCTGCGGCTCAAGGAGATCGCCGCCCGGGAGGCCCAGGGGCTGGCCGACGTACGGCCGCCCGCGCCGCGCAGCGGGGAGGCGGACCTGCCCACGGGACGGCTCGCCGACACCTACCCGGAGCGTGCCCAGCGGCGTCCGCAGAGCCGGCCGGGCGCGCCGGGCACGCCCGCCCCGCGGAACACGACGGGAACCCGTGGGCCGGCGCCCTCGCGCGGCGGCGACCCCGCGCGAGGCGGCGCGCCCTCCCGCGTAGGCACACCCGCGCGGGGCGGGTCCGCCGCACGGGGCGGCGGTACGTCGCGCGGCGGCGGTGCGGGGCCGGTCGCCCGGTCCGGGTCGCGGCCCACGCCCGCCTCCCGCAGCAACACCGGCCGGAACGCCTCCCGCCACGACAGCGGCGGCCGACCCGCGCCGCGCGGTGGCCCCGGCCGTACGGCACCGAGGACGACGGGGACCCGTTGGCGGGGGCCGGCCAATCCGCGGCTGCTGCGCCAGCGTCTGTTCGTCTTCGTGGTGGTGACGTTGCTCGTCGCTCTGGGCATCGCCGCGGCGCAGGGCTGCCAGGGGCCGTCGAACGGGCTCGGCGACGACCGGGGCGGTGTGCGGGCGCAGCAGGGACAGGTGGACGTCCGGGGCGACACGCCCGGGTTTTAGGCGTCGGGCTGTAGGCCTCCGGGTGTCGGCGTCGGGCTGTTGGCGGGTGGGCTCCAGACCGTGGGACACCAGACGGTGGGACTCCAGGCCGTAGGGCTCTGGGCGGCCGGGCGGTCAACGGCCGACGGCCGGGTCGGTGGTGTTCGGGCCGTGCCGTGGAGGGCACGGGGTGGCGGGTCCTGCGGCCGGGGAGGACGCGGGATGGGGGCGGGCCCGGCGGCCGGGGGCGGGGCCGGCCGGCGCGCGGGATCGGGCGGGGCGGCGGGCCCGGCGCGCGGGCCCGCGGACCGCGTGTGCCCGGCGGACCACGGCCGACCGCGTGCTTCCCGCACCTCGCACGGCAGGCGGCCCGGCTGCAGGTGGGCCGCGGGCGCCTGGGCGGCCCTACGCCGAGGGCCGGCCCGTCGTGACCGCGTAGAAGGCGACCGCTGCCGCCGCACCGACGTTCAGGGAGTCGACGCCGTGGGACATGGGGATGCGGACCCACGCGTCGGACGCCGCCAGGGCCCGCCGGGAGAGTCCGTCGCCCTCGGCCCCCAGCATGAGCGCCACCCGGTCCATCCGGTGCGGGGCGACCTCGTCGAGGGCCTCGGCCCGCTCGTCGGGGGTGAGGGCGAGGAGCGCGAAGCCCGCCTCGCGCACCGCTTCCAGGCCGGCCGGCCAGGTGTCCAGGCGGGCGTAGGGGACCGAGAAGACCGCGCCCATGGAGACCTTCACGCTGCGCCGGTACAGGGGGTCGGCGCAGTCCGGCGAGAGCAGGACCGCGTCCAGGCCGAGAGCGGCGGCGGAACGGAAGATCGCGCCGATGTTGGTGTGGTCGTTGACCGACTCCATGACGACGACGCGGCGCGCGGCCGTCAGGAGGTCGGCCGCCGCCGGCAGCGGCTCGCGTCGCATCGAGGCGAGCGCGCCGCGGTGCACGTGGTAGCCGGTGACCTGCTCGGCGAGGGCCGGGTCGACGACGTACACCGGGGCGGGTGCCTCGTCGATGACGTCGCGCAGGGCGTCGACCCACTTGGCGGAGAGCAGCATCGACCGCATCGCGTAGCCCGCTTCGGCGGCCCGCCGGATGACCTTCTCGCCCTCGGCGATGAACAGGCCCTCGGCGGGTTCGCGGCGGCGGCGCAGTTCGACGTCGGTCAGACCGGTGTAGTCGTGCAGACGCGGGTCGTCGGGCGCGTCGATCGTGATGAGTTCGCCCATGTCACGCCACCCCGTGGGGGCCGACGCCGACGACCTCGCCGACCACGATGACGGCGGGCGGCTTGACGTTTTGCGCGACGACCGTCTCGGCGACCGTCGCGAGGGTCGCGTCGACCCGGCGCTGCGCGGCCGTCGTGCCCTCCTGGACGAGGGCGACCGGCGTCTGGGGGGACTTGCCGTGCGCGACGAGCGTCTCGGCGATCCGGCCGATCTTGTCGACGCCCATCAGGATCACGAGCGTGCCGGTGAGCTTGGCGAGGGATGCCCAGTCCACCAGGGAGCGCTCGTCGTCGGGGGCGACATGGCCGCTGACCACGGTGAACTCGTGGGCGACGCCCCGGTGGGTGACCGGGATACCGGCCGCGCCGGGGACCGAGACCGAGCTGGAGATGCCGGGGACGACGGTGCAGGGGATGCCCGCTTCGGCCAGCGCCTGCGCCTCCTCCATGCCCCGCCCGAAGACGAACGGGTCGCCGCCCTTCAGCCGTACGACCGCCTTGCCCTGCTGGGCGTGCTCGATCAGCGCGTTGTTGATGGCCTCCTGGGCCATGAAGCGGCCGTAGGGGATCTTCGCGGCGTCGATGACCTCGACGTGCGGCGGCAGCTCGGCGAGCAGGTCGCGCGGGCCGAGCCGGTCGGCGATGACGACGTCGGCCTCGGCGAGCAGACGGCGGCCGCGGACGGTGATCAGGTCCGGGTCGCCCGGGCCGCCGCCGACCAGGGCGACGCCGGCGGTGCGGGTGCGGTGGTGCGGGGCGACGAGGGTGCCGTCGCGCAGCCCCTCGACGACCGCGTCGCGGATGGCGGCGGTGTGGCGGGGGTCGCGGCCGCGCGCGTTCATGGTGAGCACGGCGACGGTGACGCCCTCGCTGTGGCCGGTCGCCGGGGTCCAGGCCGTGGCCCGGTCGGCGTCGTCGGAGCGGACGCACCAGACGCGGCGCCGCTCGGCCTCGGCGGAGGCTGCGGCGTTGGCCTCGGTGTCGCTGGTGGCGATCAGGGCATACCAGGCGTCCGCCAGGTCGCCTGCCGCGTACGGGCGCCGCTCCCAGGCGATCTCACCCGCGTCCGCCATGGCCTCGACCGAGGGGGTCGCCGCGGGAGAGACGAGACGGATGTCCGCGCCCGCCGCGATGAGGGCGGGCAGCCGGCGCTGGGCGACCTGGCCGCCGCCGAGGACGACCACGCGACGGCCGGTGAGGCGGAGGCCTACGGGGTAGGCGGGGTGTTCGGCCATGAGGGTGGGCTCCTCGTCCTGGCGGTGCGGTGGGCGCTGCGGCGATGGAGCGGCCCTGACGTGGGGATACGTGCGGATTCTAGGAGACGCCCGGGGGCGGCACGAGGTCGGTCCGGCGTACGGCGGGGGGAGGGGCGGCGGCCGGTGGCCGGCCGTGCCCTTCCTCCCCGCCGCGGGGCTACTTCTCGGTGACGCCCGCCGAGTCGAACGTCGCCACCTCGTGCATCGCCCGCGCGGTGCTCTGCACCATCGGCAGGGCGAGCAGCGCGCCGGTGCCCTCGCCGAGGCGGAGGTCGAGGTCGACCAGCGGGCGCAGGCCCAGCTTGTTCAGCGCGGCGACATGGCCGGGCTCGGCGCTGCGGTGGCCCGCGATGCAGGCCGCGAGGACCTCGGGGGCGATGGCGCGGGCCACCAGGGCGGCGGCGCCGGCGCTGACGCCGTCCAGGAGCACCGGGGTGCGCAGGGAGGCGCCGCCGAGCAGCAGGCCGACCATGGCCGCGTGCTCGAAGCCGCCCACCGCGGCGAGGACGCCGACGGGATCGGCCGGGTCGGGCCGGTGCAGCTCCAGGGCGCGGCGGACGACCTCGGTCTTGCGGGCCAGCGTCTCGTCGTTGATGCCGGTGCCGCGGCCGGTGACGTCGGCCGGGTCCGCTCCGGTGAAGACGGAGATGAGCGCGGCGGACGCGGTGGTGTTGGCGATGCCCATCTCGCCGGTGAGCAGCGCCTTGTTGCCTGCCGCCACCAGGTCGCGGGCGGTCTCGATGCCGACCTCGATGGCCTTCTTGGCCTCCTCGCGGGTCATCGCGGGACCGGTGGTCATGTCGGAGGTGCCCGCGCGGACCTTGCGGGGCAGCAGGCCGGGGGTGGCCGGCAGATCGGTGGCGACGCCCACGTCCACGACGCACACCTCGGCACCGACCTGGGTGGCGAAGGCGTTGCAGACCGCTCCCCCGCCCAGGAAGTTGGCCACCATCTGGGCGGTGACCTCCTGCGGCCAGGGGGTGACGCCCTGGGCGTGCACCCCGTGGTCGCCGGCGAAGACGGCGACGGCCGCGGGCTCCGGGATCGGCGGCGGGCACTGGCGGGACAGGCCGGACAGCTGGGCGGAGATGATCTCCAGCATGCCGAGGGCGCCGGCCGGCTTGGTCATCCGCTTCTGCCGCTCCCAGGCCTCGCCGAGGGCCTTGGCGTCCAGCGGGCGGATCTGCGCGACGGTCTCGGCGAGCAGGTCGTGCGGTGCCTCGCCGGGCAGGGCGCGGCGGCCGTACGTCTCCTCGTGGACCACCCACGACAGCGGGCGGCGCTTGGACCAGCCGGCCTGCATCAGCTCGGGCTCGTCCGGGAACTCGTCGACGTACCCGACGCACAGGTAGGCGACGACGTCCAGGTGCTCCGGCAGGCCGAGGGCGCGGACCATCTCGCGCTCGTCGAAGAAGCTGACCCAGCCGACGCCGAGGCCCTCGGCGCGGGCGGCGAGCCAGAGGTTCTCGACGGCGAGCGCGGAGGAGTACGGCGCCATCTGGGGCTGGGTGTGCCGGCCCAGGGTGTGGCGGCCACCGCGGGTCGGGTCGGCGGTCACGACGATGTTGACCGGGGTGTCGAGGATGGCCTCGATCTTCAGTTCCTTGAACTGCTTGGCCCGGCCCTTGGGCAGCGACTTGGCGTACGCGTCGCGCTGACGCGTCGCCAGTTCGTGCATCGCGCGACGGGTGTCGGCGGAGCGGATGACGACGAAGTCCCAGGGCTGCGAGTGGCCGACGGAGGGCGCGGTGTGCGCGGCCTCCAGGACGCGGAGCAGCACCTCGTGCGGGATGGGGTCGCTGCGGAAGCCGTTGCGGATGTCGCGGCGTTCGCGCATGACCCTGAGGACGGCCTCACGCTCGGCGTCGTCGTAGGCGGGGGCCGGCGGGCCGGCGGACTGTGGTACTTCCGCCTCGGCGACCGTGCTCACGTCGTGCGGGTCCTTCTGGTCGTCGCGGGCGTCCTGGTGCGTCTGCCCGGCCTGTTCCGGGTGGTCCGCGCCGTCCTCCGGCTCGGCGGCACGGGTGTCGAGGTCGTCGGCGTTCTGGGCGGCTTCGGGGCCGGCGTCGCGCGGGGCGGGGACCGCGGCCTCCTGTCCCGGGGCCCGGGCCTCCGGCGGGAGGACGAAGGCCTCGGGCGCCGTGGGCGCGAGACCCGGGGAGGGGTGCGCCTGACCGCCGTCGACGGGCACGAAACGGCCCACGGTCTGGCCGGGGGGGCCGACCGGCGCGGTCGCGGGCGCCTCGGGGTGCCCGGCGGGCGCGGCTGCGGGCTCGTCGGCGTACTCGGCGGGCGCTGCTGCGGGCTGCTGAGCGTGGGGCTCGGGCTCGGCGGCAGCCACCGGCGCCGTCTCCTTCTCCGCGGGCTCGGGCACGCTCCGGAGGGCGACCGCTTCTCGGGGCACGTCGGCTTCCAGCAGGGACTGCGGGCCCTGAGCGGGCTGCGGGTCGCCCGGGCCGGGCTGGGCGGTCGGCTGGGCTTCGGCGGCGGGCACGGGGGGCTGCTGGGCTTCGGTGACGGGCTGGGCGTCCGGCGTGACTTCGGAAGCGGGCTGGGCGTCCGGCGTGACTTCGGAGACGGGCTGGGTGTCCGGCGTGACTTCGGAGACGGGCTCGGCGTCCGGCTGCGGTGCGGCGTCCGGCGCTGCGGGCTGGGCGTGCGGCTGCGGGTGAGTCACGGCGGGCTGGGTGTCCGGTTGCGGCTGCACGGAAGCCTCGGGCTGCTGGGGCGTCTCCTGTACCGGGTCCGGCTGCCCGGGCACGGTCGGCTCTTCCGTGGCCTGCTGCCCCTCCTGGGACGGTCCGGCCTCCGCGGGGCTCGGCACGTTCACCTCGGCCACCTGGCCGGCCTCGTGGGTCTCGGCCTCCGCAGCCACCGGTACCTGTGCTTCCGGAGCCACGGGTACCTCGGCGAGCGGGGCGTCCTGGGGCTCGGGGGCATCGGCCGGCTCGGGGGCGTCGGCCGTCGGCCGGGCCGCCGGGGCGGGCTCGAAGGCGGGTGCCTCGGAGGCCTCGGCCACCGGGGACTCCTCCGGCGCCGGCTGCTCGGCGACGGGCAGGGCGGGCCGGTCGGCCTCGACGTGCGAGGCCGGCTGGGCGGGCAGGACGCTCTGGTCGGGCTCGGAGCCGGTCGTCTCCGCGGCAGGCTCGCCCGCCTCGGCCAGGGCGGGCGCCACGTCCTGGGCGGGCGCCACGTCCTGGGCGGGCGCCACGTCCTGGGCGGGCGCCACGTCCTGGGCGGGCGCCGCATCCGCGGCGGGAACCTCATCCGCGGCGGGAACCGCGTCCGGCTGGACGGCCTGCTCCGCCTCGCCCTCCGGGGCGAGGGCCCCGGAGGCGGTCCGGTCGGCCTCGGCCGCCGTCGCCGCGTCGGCCGCCACCTCGGCCGCCGCCTCCTGGGCGTCGGCCCCCGCGACCGGCGTCCGCGGGCCGTACGACGCCTCGTCACCCGGTGCGGCGTCGCCACCGCCGGCATGGCCGGGTACGGCGTCGGCCCCGGCGTCGCCGGAGGAGCCCCCGGCCGGCGCGGCGGCCTCGCCCGGGGCGCCCGACGCGTCCGGCTCCGCGGCCGCCCCGCCCGTCGCCGCCACGGCCTCCGTGGCCACGCGGGTCACGAGTGCCTGGGCGGCGCCCACCGGCTCGTGCTCCTCCTCCGATACCGGAACAACCGTTTCCGCATGCACCGCCCCGGCACCCCCCGGAGCCTCCGGCGCGGGCGGAGCCGTCTGTGTGCCCCAGGGCGCCGCCCCCTGCGGAGGCATCGCGGCGGCCTGGGCGGCGTCGAGGTACTCGGGGCCGGCGGCCGGCGGGCCGGAGTGCCGCACCGGTACGTCGGCGGGCCCGCGGTCGGCGAGGGAGCGGACCGGGCTCGCGGAGGTGTCGGGGATCGGCGGACCGAGGTGCAGGGGCCTGCGCGGTGGGGCCGGGGCGGTCGCGGACTGCTGTGCCGGGTCGGGCAGGCGGACGCCACGGAGGTCGACCGAACCGCTGTCGCGGCCGGACATCTCGTGCGGGCCCGGCTGGTGCACGGTCTCGACGACCGGCTCCGGCGCGGGCGGCGCGACCTCGTTGCCCCAGGCGCTCTGCGCTCCCGGCAGCAACAACAGGTCCTCGTCCTCGGCGGTGGTCTCGGAGAGGTAGGTGTACGCGCCGGGAGCGGGGACGCCCGGCTGCTCCACCATGCCTGCGTTCTCCGGCAGCCCCTCGCCCGGGATCTGGCCGGTGTCGGTCATGCGTAACCCCTCGCCCATCGGTTAGTGCTTCTGCGACCAGCTCGCCCGGGACGGCGCACCGACCGCCCCGCAGTGGAGAACGAGCGTGCGTGCCCAGCGGCACGAACGACCCGCCGGAAAAGACGACAAAGCCACTGAGTGGCATTGTCGCGGTCGTTCCCCCGTCACGACAGCTTGATCCGCGACGGCCCGCTGTGGACTGCGCCACGTTGCGCGTCCCCCGGTTGTGCCGTACCACACCCGGCCCGGAACGGGCGGGTTTCTGGGGACATTGACCGACGAAGTGCCGGGTGTCCCAGTGCGGTACAACAATCCGCCAGCCTACCCCGCGAGGTATGACAACCCGATCACGGGGCGCGGTCCGGCAGCCCGGTCCGTCGCCCCCGGCCACCGCCGCTCAGCGGGGCGATTCGCGCCGCTGGATCTCACCGGTGAGCAGGAACGCCACGCTCCGCTCGGTCTCCGTCCAGGCCCGGGTGTCGAGGCCGACGGACTGCAGGAGGGCGCACTCGACCCGGTAGCCGTGCTCCGTCAGGTCCCTGCCGACGAGTTCGGCCGCGTCGCGGGTCGCGGCGTGCGCGACGATGCGCTGCGGTCGTCGGTCGGCGACCGCGGAGACCACGGCCACTCCCCCGCCGCCGACGCGGACGACGTCCGGTTCGGGGAGGTTCTCCAGGACGTGCGGGGCGATGCCGTGCACGACCTGGAGCTGGACGCCGAAGTGACGTGCCGTGGCCTCGGTCCGGGCACAGGCCTCCGGGTCGCGGTCGACGGCGATGACGGCGGCGCCGGCGCGGGTGGCCTCCGTGGCGAAGGCGCCGGCGCCGCACCCGATGTCCCACACGAGGTCGCCGAGGCGTGGTCCGAGACGGGCGAGTTGGGCGGTGCGGAGCAGGTCGCCCTCGCCCTCGCCGAGTTCACCGCCGTACGTCCCGGCGGGCAGCGACCAGCCGCGCGGCCCGGTGGCGGGGTCGCGTCCGGCGAGCCAGCCGGCGCCGTCGGCCGCGGCGCCCGGGCCGAGGGCTCCGCCGGCGACGATGACGACGTTCGGGTCGCGCCAGGTGTGGTCGGCGGCCTTCTCGGAGGTGACGACGGTGACCTGTTCGCGTGCGGTGCCGAGTTCCTCGCAGATGACGAAGGTGCGGTGGATGCCCTCCATCAGCAGGCCGAGTTCGGCCGGTCCCGCGCCCGGGGAGGTGAGGACGGCGACCTTGGTGTGAGCCCGGCACACGTTCACCGCGCGCCGGAGGGTGCGGGGGTGGGCGACGACCACGTGGGCGTCGTCCCAGGGCATGCCGGCACGGGCGAAGGCGGCGGCCACGGAGGAGACCGCCGGGACGACTTCGACCTCGAGGCCGAACTCGGGGGCGCGCAGGGTCCGTACGACACCGAAGAAGCCCGGGTCCCCGTCGGCGAGGACGACCGCCGTGCCCCGGTGGGCGGCGATGCGGCGGGCGGCGAGGGCGACGCTGCCGAGGCGGACGCGTTCGGCGGCGGGCGGTACCTCGGGAAGTGTCAGGTGGTGGGGTGCGCCGGCCACCAGTGTGGCGGCACCCAGTGCGGAGCGTGCCGCGGCGGTCAGCGGCGAACCGTCCCAGCCGATCACCGTGACCCGGTCGGCCATCGTCGTCAGTCTCCAGGGTTTTCGCAGGTCGTGTCGTGGAACCGTTCGCGGGCGCGCCCCGCGAGGTTACCCGGTGCGGCCCCGGGGCGGGGTCGTGCCGGGGCCGTGGGTTCCTGTGGATCAGTTCCAGTCGGTGAAGGTGGTGAAACCGTCGTTGTCGGTCAGTTGCCCGGCCGCGCCCTCGATGTCCTCCGGCAGCAGACTCCACACGATGAAATCCGTGCGCACGTCCGTCCAGACGCCCGCGTCGGTACGGGCCCGGGCTATGCAGGCGTTGCGCAGCACGCCCTCGCTGACGCAGCCGACCTTCTGGGCGACCTGCTGGGAGGCGGTGTTGCCGGCCGCGGTGCGCAGCTCGACGCGTTCGAACTTCTGGTCGCCGAAGAGCCACTGGGCGGTGGCGAGCGCCGCCTCCGAGGCGTAGCCCTCGCCCCGGGCCCAGGGGGCGACGATGTACGACAGTTCGGTGGCCCGTACGTGCCAGTCCGTGCGGGTCAGCCGGACGGTGCCGACCAGGCGCTGGGTGAGGAACTCGGTGACGGCGAGGTCGAGTCCCCGGCCGGCCGCGCGGCCGGCCGGGACGTGCTCGCCGATCCAGGTGCGGGCGGTCTGCTCGGTGTAGGGCTGGGGCACGTGGGTCCAGGCGGCGACCTGCTCGTCGTTCATCATGGCCGTGAGGGCGGGGACGTCGTCCTCGTCGAGGGGGCGCAGCACCAACCGCTCCGTGCTGATGGAGATGTTGGGGAAGGTGCTCGTCATGCGCCGCTCCGTAACCTGTGAACCGTCGGGGCCTACTCGAACTGCCCAGCATGCAGCATGTAAGCACTCAACCACACCACGGGGTCCGCTCCGGTGGAGCGGACCCCGTGCGTGCCGTGGGCGGGTCAGAAAGAGGGGAGCACGGACCCGGCGTAGTTGTCCTCGATGAACGTCCGGACCTCGGGCGAGGTGAGGAGTTTCGCGAGCTTCTTCACCCGCGGGTCGTCCTCCTGGCCCTCCTTGACGACGAGGAGGTTGACGTTCGGGTTGTCCTCGGCGGACTCCAGGACGAGGGCGTCCTCCGCCGGCTTGAGGTCGGCCTCCAGGGCGTAGTTGCCGTTGATGACCGCCGCGTCGACGTCGCTCAGGGAGCGCGGGGTCTGGGCCGCCTCCAGCTCCTTGAACTCGAGGTTCTTCGGGTTCTCGGTGATGTCGGCGACGGTGGCCGAGTTGCCCGCGCCCTCCTTGAGGGTGACCAGGCCCTCCGAGGCGAGCAGCTGGAGGGCGCGGGCCTCGGTGACGGTGTCGTTGGGGAGGGCGATGGTCGCGCCGTTCTTCAGGTCACCGGCCTTGTCGGCCTTCTCGGAGTAGAGACCGAGCGGTTCCAGGTGCACCGAGGCGAGGGACTTGAGGTGGGTGCCGTTCTTCTTGTTGAAGTCCGCGAGGTAGGGCTCTGTCTGGAAGTAGTTGGCGCCCACCGAGCCGTCCTCCGTCGCCGTGTTCGGCGTGACGTAGTCGGTGAACTCCTTGACCTCCAGGTCGAGGCCCTCCTTCTCCGCCAGGTTGTCCTTGACGTAGGTGAGGATCTCGGCGTGCGGCACGGGCGTCGCGGCGACGACCAGCGGGCCGGAAGTGTCGGAGGCGGAGTCCTTGTCCGAGCCGCAGGCGGTGAGGCCGAGGGTGAGGGCTCCGGCGGCGAGGACGGCGGTGGTGATCTTGGCGGTGTTACGCACGAAAAGTGCCTTTCCTGAGGTGGTGCGGCCCCGTCACGGGTGGAACGGGGAGTCCTGGAATCGGAAGGGGGCGGGCCGGCGGGTTACGCGGCCTTGCTCACGTCGGCCGCCGCGGGCTCCTTGGCCTTGAACAGCCGGAGCCTGGGCGCGGCACCCCCGCGTCCGCCGCGGCGGTGCAGGGCACGGGCCGCGGCGTCGCCGGCGAACTGGATGAGCGAGATGGCGACGGCGAGGAGCCCGACGGTGATCCACATCAGGCCGGTCTCGAAGCGCTGGTAGCCGTAGCGGACGGCGAGGTCGCCGAGGCCTCCGCCGCCGACGGTGCCGGCCATGGCGGAGTAGCCGATGAGGGCGATGACCGTGGTCGTGGTGCTCGCGATCAGCGACGGGAGCGCCTCGGGGACCAGGACCTTGCGGACGACGGTCCAGGTGTCGCCGCCCATGGCCTGGACGGCTTCGACGAGACCGCCGTCGACCTCGCGCACGGCCGTCTCGACCAGGCGCGCGAAGAAGGGGATGCCGCCGATGGCCAGCGGCACGATCGCGGCCTCGCTGCCGATGGTCGTGCCGGTGATCCAGCGGGTGAAGTTCATCAGGGCGACCATGAGGATGATGAACGGCAGCGAGCGGCCGATGTTCACGATCTGGCCGATGACCTTGTTCACCACGGTGTTCTGCAGCAGGCCGCCCTTGTCGGTCAGCACCAGCAGGATGCCCAGCGGGAGTCCGCCGACGACGGCGATCAGGGTCGACCAGCCGACCATGACCAGGGTCTCCCGACAGGCCTGTTCCAGCAGGGGCTGCATCTCGGACCAGGTCACTTGGCACCTTCCTTCACCAGCAGCGGCTGGTCCTCGTTCACCGTGTCGCCGTTCACCACGTCGATCTGGAGTCCCTGTTCGCGCAGGAAGCCGACGGGTACGACGTTGTCCTCGTAGCGGCCGGGCAGTTCGATGCGCATCCGGCCGACCTGGAGGCCGCCGACGGTGTCGATGGCGGCGCCGAGGATCGATATGTCGATGTTGTAGGTACGGGAGAGCTGGGAGATGACGGGCTGGGTGGCCGCCTCGCCGTGGAAGGTGACGTCGAGGACGGTGCGGTCGTCCCCGGAGGCCTCGCCGCCGACCGGGAAGAGCGCGGCGGCCAGTTCGGAACCCGGGGTGGCGAGCAGGCCGCCGACGGTGCCGGACTCGACGACGCGCCCCTTGTCCATGAGGGCGGCCGAGTCGCAGATGCTCTTGACGACGTCCATCTCGTGGGTGATGAGCAGGACGGTCAGGCCGAGCTGCCGGTTGAGGTCGCGCAGCAGCTGGAGGATGGAGCGGGTGGTCTCCGGGTCGAGGGCGCTGGTCGCCTCGTCGGAGAGCAGGACCTTGGGGTCGCCGGCCAGGGCGCGGGCGATGCCGACGCGCTGCTTCTGACCGCCGGAGAGCTGGGCCGGGTAGGCCCTGGCCTGGTCGGCGAGTCCGACGAGGTCGAGCAGCCCCAGCGCCTTGCGGGAACGTTCCTTCCCGGACATGCCGAGGATCTCCAGCGGAAGTTCGACGTTGTCCTGCACGGTCCGCGTGGAGAGGAGGTTGAAGTGCTGGAAGACCATGCCGATCCGGCTGCGGGCCTGCCGCAGCTCCCTGCCCGCGCGGGGGCCGCGGCCGGCGAGCGCGGTGAGGTCCTGGCCGGCGACGGTGACCGTGCCGGCGGTGGGGCGCTCCAGGAGGTTGACGCAGCGGATGAGCGAGGACTTGCCGGCGCCGGACTGGCCGATGACGCCGTACACCTCTCCCTCGCGGACGTGCAGGTCGACGCCGTCCAGGGCGGTGACCTCCCGGCCGCGGGAGCGATAGACCTTCGTGAGGCCCTGGGTGGTGATCACGTGGGTTTCCGTCACTGTCGAGTGCGCGGCGCGGTGGTGGGCGCCGGGCACGGGGCGTTGTTCTTCGGGGTTCCGGGGTCCTTCGGAACGCGGCACGGTTCTCGCGGTGGCGATGCGCGATGGCGGTGGAACCGGGGAGAAACGTGTGCGCGGGGCGTGGCTCGGCCGCGTTGCGCGGGGCGCGGTGGCGGACGTGAGCGGGCACTCGCTTCGGGGCGCGAGGCTCAGGTGGTGCAGGGGCCCTCTAGGAGGCGCACATTCGGCACATACAACGAGCACCGGGCGTCATCGTCGCCTCGGTCGCAGGGGTGCGGTCGCTCGTCGTGCTCATACGATGAGTAAAGCAGACGTACGGTCCTGACCGGACACCGCTGTCCGGATACTGGACAGCGGTGGACGGTGACCGGACGTGCGGCAGTGCATCAGCTCCGTACCGGGATCTCGTTCCCCGTCCCGGTGACCAGTACCGACAGGGCCCGCAGGGCCGGCGGGCCGGGAGCCACCAGATCCGCGCCGAGTGCGCCGGCCCGGTGGGTTGTGGCCAACGCCACGGCGGTCATGCCGGCGGCGCGGCCGGCCGCCCGTGCGGCTCGACCCGTCCGAACGCCTCCGCCGTGATCGCCTACTCGGCGGCCCACCGCGTCCAGCCACGGCGCACGGACGCGAGCGAGGAGACGAGGGTGCCGTCGTGGTCGCACAGGAGGGCCCGGGCGTGGACGTGCATGCCCTCGACCCTACGGGCGACACCGGGGTGAGGCCCCACCTCCGCCCGGCGTCGGGGCGGGGCCGGGGGCGGCGGGGCTTTTGGGGCGTAATAGGGTCGCTGCCATGCTTGACGTCCTGACACTGGTGACCGGCGTCGCCGCGCTGCTGCTCGCCGCCTGGTGCGGCTGGGCCGCCCACCGTGACCAGCCGACGAAGGACTGGCACTTCATCGGCATGGCCGTGGTCACCGTGCTGGCGCTGGTCCAGCTGGTGGTCGGGATCGTGCGGCTGGCGCGGGGCGAGGAACCGGAGCAGGGCACGACGATCTTCGTGGCGTATCTGCTGGGTGCCTTCGCGTGTGTTCCGGCGGCGGGGTTCATGTCGCTGGCCGAGCGCACCCGCTGGGGCTCGGTGACGGTCGCCGCCGGCGGTGTCGTCCTCGCCGTCCTCCAGGTGCGGCTGTACGACATCTGGGGAGGCTGAGATGGCGGCGACGGAGCAGCGGCAGGACGGGAAGCGGCTGATCGCCGGGCCCGGCATCCTGCTGGTGTGGCTGTACGGGGTGATGGTCGTCAGCGCCGTGTCGCGGTCCGCGTACCAGATCTCGACCGAGTTCGACCGGGCGCCGCTGGCCTACACGCTGTCGGCGATCGCGGGTGTCGTCTACGGCTTCATCACGTACACCCTGGTGCGCGGCGGCGAGACGGCCCGCCGGGCGGCGCTGGTGTGCTGCGCCGCCGAACTCGTGGGGGTGCTCGCCGTCGGCACCTGGACACTGGTGGAGCCGTCCGCCTTCCCCGACACGACGGTGTGGTCGGACTTCGGGATGGGATACCTGTTCATCCCGGTGCTCCTGCCGCTCTCGGCCCTGTACTGGCTGCGCCGGGCCCGCACCGCCCAGGACCGGTGACGGCCGGCGGCTCAGGCCGTCGTCACGTACGTCCCGGCCGGCTTCTCCAGGACGATCATGGGTACGCCGTCCGCGCCCTGCGCGGTCCCGACCGCCTCGTAGCCGACCCGCCGGTACAGCCGCAGGACGGTCTCGCTGCGGTGCCCGGTGTGCAGGCGGAAGCGCTTGGCGCCCCGCTCCCCGGCGAGCGCCGACTCGGCGGCCCGCAGCAGCCGGGCGCCGATGCCGTGCCCCTGGAGCCGGGGGTGGACGCAGAGCTTGCCGATGGCCGCCGCCCCGTCCTCCGTCACCCGGCCGCGCACCGAGCCGACGACCTCGTCGCCGAGCCGCGCCACGAAGACGCAGTCGGCGGCGACCTCCTCGCGCACGGAGTCGAGGCTCTGGACGAGCGGGTCGATGCGGTAGTTGCCGTACAGCGCCGCCTCGCTCTGGAAGCAGAGGTACTGCAGCCGGAAGATCTGCTCGGCATCCTGCTCGGACGCCGCCGAGATGGTCACGCTCATGCCCATGTGCGCATGCCTCCCGCTCACCTGATCAGCTGTGGTCCCCCACTCCTATCCCCGTCCTCAGTGAGCCGCAACCTCCGGCGCCAGCAATCGACGCAGACATCCAAGACATCGGGAACGTTCCGGGCCAAGACTGCCCTGTGAGATACCCAACTCCCCCGCGATCTCCCGGTAGGTGAGGTCCTTCGGCGACAGCAGTGCCTCCAGCAGCCGGGGGCAGCGGCCGGGCAGCCTGCGCACGGCCTCGCGCAGGGCACGGTGGCGCGCCGCGGTGAGCGCGAGCTGCTCCGGCTCGTCCTCGGCGGCACCGGCCGGTTCGCTGTCGTACGGCCGCTCGTTGCGGTTCGCGCGACGGGTGCGGCGGGCCTCGGTGCGGACGGCGCTGCGCAGCCAGCGGTGCGGGTCGTGGGGCGGTCCGTCGGCCTCCAGGCGCTCCAGCAGGCGCAGCCAGACCGCCTGTTCGAGGTCGCATGGCTCGGCTCCGGAGGCATGCGCCTCGGCGGAGGCCTCGGCGGTGAGCAGGGGCCGCAGGGAGGTGACCAGGTCGTGCGTCATGTGCGGATCGACGCGGCCGCCCGGGCGGCGGGTTGCCCGGGCGGCCGAAGCTCACCCCATCCGGGGTGTCGCGCTCAGCTGTTGACGAAGTCCTCGCGGGCCAGCACAGCCGTGTCCGGGTGGTCGGTGAAGACGCCGTCGATGCCGGTCGCGAAGTAGGTCCGGAGCGCGGCGAAGACGTCGCCGTAGGCGTCGGGGTCGGTACCCCTGCGGAACTCCGCGGGCAGGAAGGGGTTCTCGTTGCGCAGCGTGTACGGGTGCAGGATCAGGCCCGCGCGGTGCGCGTCGCGGACGAGCGTGGTCGGCTCGGTGAGCCGGCCGGCGGAGTCCCTCGGGATGATCAGGTCCAGGGTCGGGCCGATGCCCTGCGCGTAGGAGGCGATCTCCTTGAGACCCTTAGGCGTGACGAGGTCGGCGGTCGTGCGCGGGTCGCCGGTCTCGACGAAGTCCCAGGGGCGGCTGTTCGCGCCGGACAGCAGGACGGCGAGAGGGTTGCCGACGAGCCGGTTCATCCGCTGGATGCTGGTGGGCTCGAAGGACTGGATGATGACGGGCGAGTTCTTCCCGTCCTTGCCGTGCCTGCGCAGCAGCCGTGCGAGGCGCTCCTCCGTGCCGAGGCCCAGCTTGCGGAAGTAGGTGGGGTGCTTGAGCTCGGGGTAGATCCAGACCTGCTTGCCGCGCCTGCGGGTCTGCTCGTCCTGCCAGCGCAGCACCTCTTCGAAGGTGGGGATCTCCCAGCGGCCGTCGTAGAGGGTGTTGTGCGGGCGGTTGGCCGGGATGCGTTCGCTCGCGCGGAGCGTCTTGAGTTCGGCGAGCGTGAAGTCCTCGGTGAACCAGCCGGTGGTGGAGACGCCGTCGAGCAGTTTGGTGCGCTTGCGGTCGGCGAACTCGGGGTGGTCGGCGACGTCCGTGGTGCCGCCGATCTCCGGCTCGTGCCGGCAGACGAGGTGACCGTCCCTGGTCGGGACCAGGTCGCCGGCCTCGACGATGTCGGCGCCCAGGTCGAGGGCCAGTTCGTAGGCGCCGAAGGTGTGCTCGGGGCGGTAGCCGCTGGCTCCGCGATGGCCGATGACCGTCGGGACGGGCAGGCCCTTCACGCCTCCCCGTCCGCCGCCGTGCCGGGCGTCGGCGGCTGACGCCGTGCCGGACAGACCGAGTACGGCTCCGCCCGCGCCGAGCACCGCCGCTCCGAGGAGCGCCCGCCGTCCGGTGCCGCCCGCCTGCTCGTCCGACTCCTGCGTTCCCATCAGGGCCCTCCTGCCGTTGACCGTCGGTGCGGGCCGATCGTAGGGGCGCGTACATGACCAGTGGGAGACCGCGCGCGGAACATGCGGGTGCGTGGGCATGTCGTGTGTGCGGGAGGGGCCGGCGGGATGCGATGCCTGACGTTTCGTCGGCTTTGAGGCGACGGGGCGGAGGGGGACCGGTGAGGCGCGATGTCTGACGTGTCGTCGGCTTCGGGGCGGGAAGGGACCGGCGAGGCGCAATACCTGACATGTCGTCGGCTTTGGGGCGACGGGGCGGGGTACCCGGCCGGTGGTCGCGGTCGTCCCGGCGGCGCCGGACGCGTCCCGCGGCCGCGGAGGAGGGGGCCGACGGCTCGGTTCCGGCGGCGCGCCTCGCGCCATGTGCGCGTGGCGTGTGTTTCGATCCGGGCCGTGTGGTCCCCCGGACCAACGACGCCGGTCCCTGCGGACCAGGACGGTGACGGCGACGGCCATGACGACGCGGAGCACGACGCGAGTGACGAGGACCGGCACGCGGTTGCCTCCCCCGGGAACGCGACCTGCCTCACATCCGCGGGCCGGCGCCGCGCCCCCGCGACACCGCCGCACCGCAGGTGAACGCACGTCAACAACGGGTAAGACCCGCATGACCCGACGTGCGCGACCCCCTCGGCCGCGAGTAATGTCCTCACCTGCACAGACTCATACCGCATTCCCGACACCGGAGGACCCGTTGTCCCGCTTCGCGCTCATCAAGGCAGTGCTCGGGCCGATCATGCGCCTGATGTTCCGCCCCCAGGTGGAGGGCGTGGAGAACATCCCGGGCGACGGCCCGGTGATCCTGGCCGGCAACCACCTCACCTTCATCGACTCGGTGATCATGCCCCTGAAGTGCGACCGGCAGGTCTTCTTCATCGGCAAGGACGAGTACGTCACCGGCAAGGGCCTCAAGGGCCGGCTGATGGCCTGGTTCTTCACCGGCGTCGGCATGATCCCGGTCGACCGGGACGGCGGCCGGGGCGGGGTCGCGGCGCTGATGACCGGCCGCCGCGTCCTGGACGAGGGCAAGGTCTTCGCCATCTACCCGGAGGGCACCCGCTCCCCCGACGGCCGCCTCTACCGGGGCCGTACCGGTATCGCCCGGCTCACCCTGATGACCGGCGCCCCCGTCGTGCCGTTCGCCGTGATCGGCACCGACAAGCTCCAGCCCGGCGGTGCGGGCCTGCCCCGGCCGGGCAAGGTCACGGTGCGCTTCGGCGAGGCGATGGAGTTCTCCCGCTACGAGGGCATGGACCGCGACCGCTACGTCCTGCGGGCCGTGACCGACTCCGTGATGACCGAGGTCATGCGGCTGTCCGGCCAGGAGTACGTGGACATGTACGCGAGCAAGGCCAAGGCGGCGTAGGGCCGCACGGGACGAGGACCGCGGACGGCACCGGCTTGTGCATGGCTCGGCGGCCCGTCACGTCGTATGACCTGGGGCTTTGCGTGGCGGAAGTGGGGCGTCCGGGGAGGGCGTGCGCGTGACCGGTTGCCCCCAGAGGCGGGCCAGGTGCGTGTGGAGGACGTCGAGTGCTTCGTGCGGGGCGAGGTGGCCGATGAGGACGTGCGCGGTGAGGCCGTCCGCGAGGGCGAGGAGGGTGCGGGCCTCGAGTCGCGGATCGAGGCGCACGGCGCCGTCGGCGTCCTCGCCGGCTTCCGAGATGAGGCGGGTGAACGTCTCCTGCAGGGGGGCGTGGTTCGCCGTCAGCGTCCTGGCGAGCGCCTTGCTCACAGCCGCCTGAGCGACGAAGGCGAGCCAGACCCTGGCCTCGGCGCGGTGCTCTTCCCGGAGCAGTGACATCTCGGTGACCGCGTGGCCCAGAGCGGTGCCGGCCGACTGGGCCGGGCTCCTGAGGAGGCGGGCCTGCACGCGCTCGCTGATCCGCTCGCTGATGTGCCCGAGAGCGAACACGAGCATCTCTTCCTTGGTGCGGAAGCACCGCTGAACTGCGCCCATCGACACCTGCGCGCGGGCGGCGACATCGCGAAGGGTCACCCCCTCCAGTCCGCGTTCGTCGGCGAGACGGCACACGGCCTCGGCGATGAGACGCCGTCGGCTCACGTGATCCACCTGCCTGGGCATGTCCGATCACCTCTCGATCTCTCGGCGCTCCGCTTCGCGGCGCAGTTTATTCGATGCGCACGTATCGATTCCCCGGTACGGTTCCGATGCAAACGCATTGGTACGTGGACGAGGAAGGTAAAGCCGTGCAGGACGTCCTGTGGAACATGCCGGCCGCCGCGCAGGCGGAGGCTGTGCGCAGCGCAGAGGTTTCGGCCGTCGAACTGGTCGACAGTCACCTGGACCGCATCGCCGAGGTCAACCCGCAGGTGAACGCGGTCACGCAGCTCCTGGCGGAGGGGGCACGCGCGGCCGCCGCACAGACGGACCGTCGGCGGGCCGCAGGTGAGACGCTGGGGCCCCTCGCGGGGGTGCCCTTCACGGTGAAGGAGAGCACCGCCGTCGAAGGCGTGCCGACTACGTTCGGCACGGAACGCTTCCGTGATCTGGTGGCGTCGGCCGACGCACCCCCGGTGGCACGGCTGCGCGCAGCCGGAGCCATCCCCATCGGACACAGCAACATCCCCACCCTGATCCTGGCGGGGATGCACACGCGCAGCGAGCTGTTCGGCGACACGGTCAACCCGTGGGACAGCAGCCGGACTCCGGGCGGCTCCAGCGGAGGCGACGCGGTGGCCGTTGCCACGGGCATGGCAGCCCTCGGACTCGGCAACGACTCCGGCGGGTCGGTGCGCATCCCGGCCCAGTTCTGCGGTGTGGCCGGGCTGAAGCCGTCCACGGGCCGGTTCCCCGCCGACCACCGCGTACTCGGCCCGGACGACCCGGGCCCGGCGTCCCAGATGCTGGTCACCGACGGTCCGCTGGCTCGGAGCGTGGGCGACCTGCGCCTGGCTTTCGAGGCGCTGGCTGGGACCGATCCGCGAGACCCGCGGACCGTGCCGGTGCCCGCCTACGGCGAACCGCTTCCGGGACCGGTGAAGGTAGCGGTCGTGGCGGACCCTGGCGGGCACGGTGTCCACCCTGCGATTCGCGGAGCCATCGCGTCCGCGGCCGACGCGCTCCGCGACGCTGGATACGACGTGCGCGAGGAGCAGGACGTACCGCGGATGGACGAGGCACTTGAGGTGTACGGCCGGATCACTGTGACCGAGTTCGCCCCGACCTGGCCGGTGGTGCGCGGACTGCTCGGCAAGGGCGGGGACCGCTATATCGGGATGGCGATGGAGCAGACCCCGCCCGTGAGCGCGGAGGAGTTCATGAAGTTGATGGGCACCTGGATGAACATCCGCCGTTCATGGGCCGAATTCCTCAACGAGTACCCGCTGTTGCTCGGCCCGGTTTTCACCGAACCACCGGTCGAGCCGGGGCTGGAGTCGCGTGACAGGTCAGGTAGGGACCGTGTCGGGTCGGGAATGCGCCTGTGCTCCGTGACCAGCTTCGTGGGCGTGCCCGGTGTGGCCCTACCGACCGGGATGGTCGACGGGCTCCCCTGCGGGGTACAGATCGTCGGGCGCGCGTTCCGGGAGGACCTGTGCCTGGATGCGGCCCAGGCGATCGAGGACCGGCTCGGAGTGCTCACACCGGTCGACCCGCGAGGGGGCGGCCGGGCTCATTGAGCCCTCGTAGCAGCCGGGTCGCCCAGCTGTGCCGCAGCACGTGCGGGGAGAAGTGCCGGTCCGTCCGTTCGCGCCGCCGGGCCGCCAGGTCTTCGATCGCGCTGCGGGTCACGGGCGCCCCCAGCGGCGGCCGGAACAGGTTCACCGACACGTGGTCGCACCCCCAGCATCCCGTACTGATCCGCAGCCCCGTCTCCGGGAGCGACACGATCAGGACAGGAATGCGGCTCCGGCCCGCAGTGCCGGGTGCGCACGAGCATCCGCGGGTACCGGCCACCGGCCGCGGCCGGCCAACTCCCCCGGCAGGGGCGGCGCGCGGGGCGGTCGCCGTCGATCCGTCCCCTCCGGACCCCTCCCCGCAGGGGGTGCGTACGGCCGCCGCGGCTTCCCGGCCGATGCCTTCCGGGCCGGCGCGTCGGTTCCTACGGGTGCTCCGCCCCGCCCTCCAGACGCTGGCCGCGCAGCAGGAGCCAGGAGACCGCCGCGGCGGCCAGGAGGACGGCCGCGCCGACGCCCGCCGCGAGGCTCAGGCCGTCGACGAAGGCCTGGCGGGCGGCGTTCAGCAGGGCCTCGGCCGAGGGTGCGGGGAGGCCGGCGGCGGCCTCCACCGCGCCGCCCAGCGACTCGTGGGCCGCGGCCGGGGTGCCGGCCGGGCCGGTGAAGTCGCGGTAGACGCCGGTCACGATGGAGCCGAGCACCGCGATGCCGAGTGCGGCGCCGAGTTCGTAGGCCGTCTCGGAGACCGCGGAGGCGGAGCCCGCCTGTTCCTGGGGCACGCTGGAGAGGATCACGTCGGCGGTGACGGTGAACGAGAGTCCCGCGCCGACGCCGACCACCAGCAGGACCGCGCCCAGCAGAGGGTAGCCGGTGTGCTGGCCGACGACGGTCAGCGCGGCGAGCGCGAGACCGACGGCGGCGAGACCGCCGCAGACCACGGCGCGCACCGAGAAGCGCCGGGCCGCGCGGCCGGCGAGCAGTCCCGCGGCCACCGCCCCGACGGCGGCGGGCAGTTCGGCCAGGCCCGCCTCGAACGGCCGCCTGCCCTGTACGAGTTGCAGGTACTGGGAGAGGAAGAACACCAGCCCGGACAGGCCGAGGATGGTCAGCAGGTCGGCCAGCACCGCACCGCTGAAACCGCGGCTGCGGAACAGCCGCATGTCGAGCAGCGGGACCGGCATGGTCAGCTGCCGGCGTACGAAGCCGTGGAGCGCGGCGGCGCCCAGCAGGCCCGCGGCGAGCGTGGCCCACGCGAACCCGTGCGCGGCGGCCTCCTTCACGGCGTACACGACACCGACCATGCCGACCAGGGAGAGGACGACGCTGAGCAGGTCCCACGGGCCCGGGGCCGGGTTGCGGGACTCGGGCAGCAGTCTGACGCCGACGACGACCAGGACGGCCATCACGGGCAGGTTGATCAGGAAGACCGAGCCCCACCAGAAGTGCTCCAGCAGGAAGCCGCCGACGACCGGGCCGACCGCCGCGCCGGCCGAGGCGGCGGCGCCCCAGATGCCGACGGCGAGGCTGCGTTCGCGCGGGTCGTGGAAGAGGTTGCGGATCAGGGCGAGGGTGGCGGGCATCAGGGTGGCGCCCGCGACACCGAGCAGGGCCCGGGCGACGATCATCAGCTCGGGCGTCGACGCGTAGGCGTTCAGCACGGACACCGCGCCGAACGCCGTGGCGCCGATGAGCAGGATGCGCTTGCGTCCGACGCGGTCGCCGAGGCTGCCCATGCTGACGAGGAGACCGGCGATGACGAAGGAGTAGACGTCACCGATCCAGAGCAACTGGGTGCCGGACGGGGCGAGGTCCTCACTGATGTAGGGGGTCGCGAGGCCGAGGACGGTCGCGTCGACGGCCACCAGCAGTACGGCCAGCACGAGGACGGACAGCGCGAGCCAGCGGGCGGGGCGCTTCACCGCCTCGGTGGTCTGCGCCGACTGCGGGGTGCGGATCATCGTTCACTCTCTCCGAAGTGCGCCGCCGAGCAGCAGCTCGACGATCATGTGGGTGAAGTCGTTGCGGGCCACGCGGCCCTCGGCGACGGCCCAGGCGGCGGCGCCCAGCAGGCCGTAGAGGGCCTCGGTGAGCCAGACCGGGGCCAGGTCGATGCGGAACTCGCCGTTGTCCTGGCCGCGGCGGAACACCGCCGCCATCCGGGAGTCGATGCGGGCCCAGCCCTCGTGCTGCTCCTCGCCCTCGAACAGCTGGTTCTCGGTGTAGAGGAAGGCGAGCAGTCCGGCTGCGGGCTCGATCTCGCGCACGAGCCGGCGCACCGCGTCGGCCGCGGGGCCGTCGTCCAGCCGGGCGGCGTCCAGGGCCGCCTCGCACTCGGCGATGCCGAGCGCCTCCAGCGCCCGGACGAGGGCGTCGCGCCCCGCGAAATGCCGGTGCAGCGTGGCCCGGCTGATCCCGGCGGCTCGGGCGACCTCGTCCATGGTCGCGGTGGCTTTTCTGGTCAGCAGGGCGGCGGCGCTGCGCAATACCCGATCTCGGTCAACGGCCATGAGACAACGATAACCCACATGAGACAACTTCGTCTCACATTGAGCATGCGTGACTCCCGTGACGGCCCCGTCCCGGTGTCCGTCACCGTCCCGCCGCGGTGTCCGTCACCGTCCCGCCGCGGTGTCCGTCACGGTCCCGCCGCGGTGTCCGTCACGGTCCCGCCGCGGTGGCTCGGTCCGGCGCGCCGGCCGGCCGTGGCTGTGCGCCTCAGTGCCAGGGCAGCCGCGCGCGCCGCTCCCAGTAGGCGTCAGGCGCCTCGACCAGTGCGTCCAGGCGCGCCACCTGGTCGTCGTCGAGGTCGACCACGGCGGCGTGCAGGTTCGAGCCGAGCTGGTTCACGGTCGCGGCGCCGGAGAGGACGACACCGGCCCAGGGCTGCCGCAGGACCAGCGCGAGGGCGACCGCGTCGCAGCCCAGGCCCGTCTCCTGCGCCACGGCCTTCAGCGCGTCGGGCGCGTGGGGTTCCGCGAGGCGGCCGTTGGCCATGCCCTCCTTGACGATCACGGTGAGCCCGGCCTCGTGGGCTTCGGCCAGCGCGGGCCCGGCGGAGGTCTCCAGCCCGTTGTACGTCGACTGCACGGTACGGAAGAGGGGCTCGCCGTCGACGGTGACGGCGAGCGCGGCGCGGATGACCTCGGCCTGGGCGGGGCCGCTGGTGGAGAATCCGACGGTGACGCCCCGGGCGGCGGCCTCGGCCAGCCTCGCGTGCAGGTCCTTGTCGGTGAGCGCGGGACTCCGGGGGGTCAGCGAGTGGATCTGGTAGAGGTCGAGCCGGTCGCCGAGCAGGGCGTCGGTCTCCGCGCGCTGGCGTTCGTAGGTCGCGACGCCGTGGTCCTTGACCTCGTGCCGCTCGGCCTCGGCCGACCAGCCGGCGGTGTAGGTGTAGCCCCACTTGCTACCGACGACCACGTCGTCGGTGCCGGGACGGTCCCGGAGCCAGTCGGCGAGGAACTCCTCCGAGCGCCCGTAGGAGCGGGCCACGTCGACGTACCGGACGCCCTGCGCGTAGGCCGCGTCGAGGAGGTCGTGGGTACGCTCGCGCAGCGCCTCGACGCTGCGGTCGGGCGGCAGGTCCCGGGCCCGTCCGAGAGTGAGGTAGCCGGGGCGACCGACGGCGGCGAGCCCCAGGCCGATGTGGCAGGTGGGGGTCGTCGCGGCGGTGAGGCGGGCGAAGGGCATCGCGGGCTCCGTTCGGTCGGCTGCCGGCAGCTGACGACCAACGTAACCGCGATACCCTCCGGACACACGGGCGGGCTAGCGCTTCGCGTCCGCCCACGCGTGCTGCGCCGCCACGTCCGCCTTCACCTCGGCGAGCTGGACGGCGACCGCGCTGGGCGCCGTACCGCCGCGGCCGTCGCGGGAGGCGAGGGCACCGGGGACGTCGAGGACCGAGCGGACCTCGGGGGTGAGATGGGCGGAGATCTTCGCGAACTGCTCGTCGGTCAGTTCGTCCAGTTCCTTGCCCTCGGCCTCGGCGGCCTTCACGCACTCACCGGCCACCTCGTGCGCGACGCGGAACGGCACGCCCCGCCGGACCAGCCACTCGGCGATGTCCGTGGCGAGCGAGAACCCGGCCGGGGCCAGCTCCTCCATCCGCTCGCGGTGCACGGTGAGGGTGGCCATCATGCCGGTGAAGGCGGGGAGCAGGATCTCCAGCTGGTCGATGGAGTCGAAGACCGGCTCCTTGTCCTCCTGGAGGTCGCGGTTGTAGGCGAGCGGGAGGGCCTTGAGCGTGGCCATCAGGCCGGTGAGGTTGCCGATGAGGCGGCCGGACTTGCCGCGGGCCAGCTCGGCGATGTCCGGGTTCTTCTTCTGCGGCATGATCGAGGAGCCGGTGGAGAAGGCGTCGTGCAGGGTCACGAAGGAGAACTCCTTCGTGTTCCAGATGATGATCTCCTCGGCGATCCGGGAGACGTTCACGCCGATCATCGCGGTGATGAAGGCGAACTCGGCGACGAAGTCGCGGGAGGCCGTGCCGTCGATGGAGTTGCCGACGCTGCCGTGCTCGAACCCGAGGTCCGCGGCGACCGCCTCGGGGTCCAGGCCGAGGCTGCTGCCCGCGAGCGCTCCGGAGCCGTACGGCGACACGGCCGTGCGCTCGTCCCACTGCCGCAGCCGCTCCGCGTCCCGGCCGAGGGCCTGGACGTGGGCGAGGACGTGGTGGGCGAAGAGCACCGGCTGGGCGTGCTGGAGGTGGGTGCGGCCGGGCATCGCCACGTCGGGGTGGGCCTCGGCGAGGCCGACCAGCGCGTCCTGGAGGCCGGCGATCAGACCGCCGACGATCCGGGCGTGGTCGCGCAGGTACATGCGGAAGAGGGTGGCCACCTGGTCGTTGCGGGACCGGCCGGCGCGCAGCTTGCCGCCGAGGTCGGGGCCGAGACGCTCCAGCAGGCCGCGCTCCAGGGCGGTGTGCACGTCCTCGTCGGCGAGGGTGCCGACGAAGGAGCCGTCGGCGACATCCGCTTCGAGCCGGTCGAGCCCCGCGATCATCCGGGTCAGCTCGTCCTCGGTGAGCAGCCCCGCCGAGTGCAGCACGCGCGCGTGGGCCCGCGAGCCGGCGATGTCGTAGGGCGCGAGCCGCCAGTCGAAGTGGACGGACGCGGACAGCTTCGCGAGGGCCTCGGCGGGTCCGTCGGCGAAACGGCCGCCCCAGAGCCGGACGTCACCGCTGTTGCTGCTCACTTGGGTCGCTCCTCAAGGCCGTCGATGTGCCACCGCCTCCGCACGGTACCTCCGGTGGCATGCATGAGTATGCAGAGTTATGCATGAATCGTCAATCCGGCGGGCGGGGCCGGACGCGTGTCCGACATACTTCGGACGTGCGGGCGTCCCGCACCCATACTCGTCAGTCATGGGAAAGACTTATGAGCGCATAGACGGCAGACTCCGCGCCTTCATCGAGGCCCAGCCCCTTTTCTTCACCGCCACCGCTCCCCTGGCCGGCGACGGCACGGTCAACCTCTCCCCCAAGGGCCTCACGGGCAGCTTCGCGGTGCTCGACGAACTCACCGTGGCCTACCTCGACTTCGCCGGCTCCACCGCGGAGACCATCGCCCACCTGCGGGAGAACGGGCGGATCACCCTGATGTGGTGCGCCTTCCAGGGCCCGCCGAACATCGTCCGGGTGCACGGCCGCGGCGAGCCGGTCTTCCGTGACGACCCCCGCTTCCCGGATCTCCTCGGCCGCTTCCCCGGCATCGACCCCACCGCGCACGGGCTGCGTGCGATCGTCGTCGTGACCGCCGAACTCGTCCGCGACAGCTGCGGGTACGCCGTCCCCTTCATGGCGTACGAGTCGGACCGGGACCTGCACGGCAAGCGGTTCGCCCGTGAGGACGACGCCTCGCTCAGCGCGTACTTCACCGGGAAGGAGCACATCGCCACGAGCCTGGACGGTCTTCCCGGGCTGCCGTTGCCGCTGCCCCCCTCTACCGTCTGAGCCATGCGCCCCGGTGTCGTCGCCGCCCTCCTGTCCGCCTCCCTCCTCGTGCTCGGTGCCGCGCCCGCCGGCGGGCCTCCTCCCGGGCCGCTGCCGGCCCGGATGGCGGACACCGGCGGCGGCACCCAGCTGATCACCGCGGTCGCGCCGCGGACCGGCTCGACCGAGGGCCGGGTCACCTGGTGGGACCGCCGGGGCGGCCGGCACGGCCGGTGGGTGGCGGCGGGTTCCGCCCCCGCCCGCTTCGGAGCCAACGGCCTGGCCGACGGTGTGACGCGCGTCCAGGGCACGAACACCACCCCGACCGGCCTGTACGACCTGCCGTACGCCTTCGGCATCCGGGCCGCGCCGCGCGGGACGGCGTACCGGTACCGCGAGGTGCGCCAGGACTCCTGGTGGTGCCAGGACAACGAATCCCGCGCCTACAACCGCTGGACCGAACCGCGTCCCGCCGACTGCCGCGCCACCGAGGCCGAGCATCTGATCACCTACCCGGCACAGTACGCGCATGCCCTGGTCGTCGGCTTCAACTACCACCGCCCGGTGCGCGGGCGCGGGGCGGGCATCTTCCTGCACGTCGACGGGCGCGGGGCGACGGCCGGCTGCGTGTCGGTGCCGGCCGAGGCGATGCGGCGCATCCTGCGGTGGGCCGATCCCGCCGCCGCACCGCACCTCGCGATCGGCACCGCGGACGGGGCGACGGCGATCACGCGCTACTGAGCGGCGGCAGCAGTACCGGCATGGCCTGAACGCTGCGGTGGCGCGGCGCGTATGGGTGGGCCAAGGGCCGAGTCCCACGGAGGAACCGTGACCACCACGCTCGCCGGCGGCCGTGCCGCCCGCCGTCAGACGATGCGGCGCATCCGTCCGCGCCGCTCCCCCGCCGTCCCCCTGCTGCTCGCCGTGTGGGCGGGCGCGGCGGGCGTGTTGTGGCTGTGGTGGCGCAACACGCCCGCCATCTCCGACGACACCGGCATGATCCTGAACGCCGGCCGGATCACCGGACTGCTCGCCGGATACCTGATGGCGCTGGTGGTGCTCCAGACGGCCCGGGTGCCGGCCCTGGAGCGACGGGTGGGCTCCGACCGGGTCGCCCGCTGGCACGCCATGACCGGCCGCTACACGCTCTGCCTGGTCCTCGCCCACGTCTTCCTGATCATGTGGGGGTACGCCGCCCAGGCCGGCCTGGGCCTGGGCGGCATCGTCCAGCAGACGGTCGACTCCGTGAGCGTGCTCCCGGACCTGGGCAAGGCGGCCGTCGGCACCGGCCTGCTGGTCCTCATCGGGCTGCTGTCCGCCGGCCCGGTCCGCCGCCGCGTCCCGTACGACGCGTGGTACCACGTGCACCTGCTGACCTACGTGGCCGTGTTCCTGGTCTTCTGGCACCAGCTGGCCACCGGCAACGACTTCGCCGTCGAACCGGTCGCGAAGACCGTCTGGTACGCGCTGTACGGGACGGTGACCGCGCTCGTGCTCTGGTACCGCGTCCTGACCCCCCTGCGTCTCAACCTGCGGCACCGGATGCGGGTCGAGGCGGTCATCGAGGAGACGCCCGGCATCGTGTCGGTGCTGATCGGCGGGCGCCGGCTGCACCGGATGGGCGCGGAGGCCGGGCAGTTCTTCCGCTGGCGGTTCCGGGCGCCGGGGATGCGGTTCAGCTCGCACCCGTACTCGCTGTCGGCGGCGCCACGCCCGGACATGCTGCGGATCACCGTCAAGGCGATCGGCGACCACAGTGCCCGGCTGCGGGAGCTGAAGCCCGGGACCCGGGTGTGGGCTGAGGGCCCGTACGGCGCCCTGACCGCCCAGCGCCGCAGCCGCGGCAAGGTGCTGCTGGTGGCGGGCGGGGTGGGGATCACGCCGATGCGGGCGCTCTTCGAGACGCTGCCCGGCGCGTCCGGTGACATCACCCTGCTCTACCGGGCCAACAGCACCCGGGACCTGGCGCTCTGGGACGAGCTGGCCGGGATCGCCGAGGAGCGCGGGGCCCGGCTGATGTACGCGGTCAACAGTCCGGACGGGGAGCGCCCGGACATCTCCGCGCAGACGCTGAGCCGCAAGATCCCGGATGTCGACCGCCACGACGTCTTCCTGTGCGGGCCGCCCGGCTTCGCCCAGTCGGTGTACGAGGCACTGCGCGGCGCGGGGGTCCCCGCCCGCCGCATCCACCACGAGTCGTTCGAGATGTGAGCGACGGACATCAGGAGTCCAGGACAGATGAGGAAAAGCCACCCCGTTCGGCGTGCCGTGCTCGCCGGTGCCGCGACCGCGTCCGGGATCGTGCTGCTGCTGGCGTTGAAACCGGCGTCCGACCCGGGCTCCGCCTCGGCGGTGGGCGGCGCGGCCCCGCCGGCGGCCGTCCAGTCGCCGCAGGGCGGCCGGGGAGCGGGCACGGTCACGGGTGACGCCGCCCGTACCCAGTACGGGCCCGTGCAGGTCCGGCTCACGGTGGAGGGCGGGAGGATCACCGCCGCGGAGGCCGTACAGGCGCCGAAGGGCGGTCGGAGCGACCAGGTCACCGCCGACGCCGTCCCCCAGCTCAACCGAGCCGCGATCGCCGCCGGCACCGCCGACATCGACGCCGTGTCCGGCGCCACCTACACCAGCGCCGGATACAAGCAGTCCCTCCAGTCGGCACTGGACCGGGCCGGTGACTGACACCGTGACCGGGTCCGCACGGACTCCCGCCGCGGTGCGTCACGTGGAGGAGACGATGGGGACCGTCTTCTCCTTCGACGTCCGCGGCGGGGAACCCGCGGCCGTACGGGCGGCGGTGGACGAGGCGGTCGCGGGGCTGCGCCGGGTCGACGAGGTGTTCAGCACCTACCGGGCCGCGAGCCAGGTCTCGCGGCTGGCGCGCGGTGAGCTGAGCGTGGGGGCGTGCGCGCCCGAGGTCGCCGAGGTGCTGGGGCTGGCGACGGAGGCCGAGCGGGTGAGCGACGGCTGGTTCAGCACGACGTACCAGGGCCGTCTCGACCCCACCGGGATCGTCAAGGGCTGGGCCGTGGAGCGTGCCGCGCGGCGGATCGCGGCGGCCGGTGCGAGTGGCGTCAGCGTCAACGGGGGCGGGGACGTGCAGGTACTCGGGACGCCGGGGGCGGGACGGCCCTGGCGGATCGGCGTGTCGGACCCGCTGCGTCCGGGTGGGCTGGCGGCCGTCGTCTCCGCCGCGGGGGCGGCCGGGCTGGCCGTGGCGACGTCCGGCTCGGCGGAGCGGGGCGCGCACGTCGTCGACCCGCGCACCGGGCGCTCCGCGGTGACCGACCTGGTGGCGGTGACGGTGGTCGCGCCCCGGCTGACCTGGGCGGACTGCTGGGCCACGGCCGCCTTCGCAAGAGGTTCGCGGGAAGGGCTGCGGTGGCTGGAGTCCCTCGACGGGGTCGAGGCCCTGCTGATCACGGCGGGGGACGAGGTCCGGTGCACCCGGGGGCTGGCGGGGTGGCTGGGGTGAGAGTCCCCGGGAGGAGGACGACCGGGACACGGCCCCAGGACTGCGACCAGGATGAGGCCCCAGAAGGACGACCGGTGAGACATTCCAGAAGGACGACCGGAGGGACACCTCAGAGGGGCGACCGGAGGGACCCCCAGGAGGGCTGCCGGGGAGAGGCCCCCAGGAGGACGATCAGGCCGGGCGGAGAGGGGCGTGACGGCAACGCCCTCGGGGGCGCGGGGAACTGCGCGACCAGCCACGGACGGCCCGCACCGCACGTCCAACAGCCACCCCCACGGCACTGAGACACCACCGCACGTCCAACAGCCACCCCCACGGCGCCGGGACACCACCGCGTCACCCACCCGCCCCGGCGGGAGGCCACCGCGTCACCCACCCCCACCGCACCACCGGCCCGCGCGGCACCCCGGCCCAGCCGCGCAGCGCTCAGTGACCGTTCTGAGCCAGCCGCAGCAGATGGTCCGCCAGCGCCTGTCCGCCCGTGGGCTCCCTGCTGATCAGCATCAGCGTGTCGTCCCCCGCGATCGTGCCCAGGATGTCGTGCAGCTCCGCCTGGTCGATCGCGGAGGCGAGGAACTGCGCCGCCCCCGGAGGGGTCCGCAGGACCACGAGGTTCGCCGACGCCTCCGCGGAGATCAGCAGCTCCGCGGAGAGCCGCCGCATCCGCTCCTCCTTCGCCGACTCCCCGAGCGGGGCCCGCGGGGTGCGGAAACCGCCCTCGCTGGGCACCGCGTAGATGAGGTCGCCGTCGGTGTTGCGGATCTTCACCGCGTTCAGCTCGTCCAGGTCCCGGGAGAGCGTCGCCTGCGTGACGGTCAGCCCGTCGTCGGCGAGCAGTTTCGCGAGCTGGCTCTGCGAGCGCACCGCCTGCCGGTTGAGGATGTCCACGATCCGGCGGTGGCGTGCGGTGCGGGTCTGCGGTACGGCGGCCCCACCGTTCTGCTCGTGCTCCTGCGCGTGGCTCATCGTCGTCTCATTCTCCGGATCGTCCGTCCCCGTCGGCCGCCCGGGCGGCCTGGTCAAGGATGCCGGGCAGCGCCCCGAGGAACGCGTCCACCATGTCGTCGCCGAGGTTCAGCGGCGGCATCAGCCGTACGACATCGGGTGCGGGCGCGTTCACCAGGATTCCGGCGTCCTGAGCCGCCTGCTGCACCTGGGCCGCGAGCGGTTCGGTGAGCACGATACCCAGGAGGAGCCCGGCGCCCCGGACGTGGCCGATCAAGGGGTGGCCCAGAGCCTCGACGCCGCCGCGGATCGTCTCGCCCTGCCGCTTGACGTTGTCCAGCAGACCCTCGTCGGCGATGGTGTCGACGACGGCGAGTCCGGCGGCGCAGGCGACCGGGTTGCCGCCGAAGGTGGTGCCGTGCTGGCCGGGCCGGAGGAGGTCGGCGGCACGGCCGAAGGCGACCGTGGCGCCCAGCGGCAGTCCGCCGCCGAGGCCCTTGGCGAGCGTGACGACGTCCGGCAGGACGCCCTCGTGCGCCTGGTACTCGAACCAGTGCCCGGTCCGGCCGATCCCGGTCTGCACCTCGTCCAGGACGAGCAGCGCGCCGGTGGCGGCGGTGATGGCCCGGGCCGCCTTCAGGTAGCCGGGAGGCGGGACGACGACGCCGTTCTCGCCCTGGATCGGCTCGATGACGACGAGGGCGGTCTCCTCGGTGACCGCGGCCGCCAGCGCCTGCGGGTCGCCGTACGGCACGTGCGTGACGTCACCGGGCAGCGGCAGGAACGGCTCCCGTTTGCCGGGCTGGCCGGTCAGCGCCAGGGCGCCCATGGTGCGGCCGTGGAAACCGCCGTGGGTGGCGACCATGTGCGGCCGGCCGGTCAGCCGGCCGATCTTGAAGGCGCCCTCGTTGGCCTCGGCACCGGAGTTGCAGAAGTAGACCTTGCCGTCGCGGCCGAAGCGCTGGAGCAGCCGTTCGGCGAGCAGGACGGGCGGCTCGGCGATGAAGAGGTTGGAGACGTGGCCGAGGGAGGCGATCTGCCGGCTGACCGCCTCGACCACCGCGGGGTGCGCGTGGCCGAGCGCGTTGACCGCGATGCCGCCGACGAAGTCCAGGTACTCCTTGCCGTCGGCGTCCCAGAGCCGGGCGCCCTCGCCGCGGACCAGGGGCAGGCGCGGCGTGCCGTAGTTGTTCATGAGCGCGGACTGCCACCGCCCGGTCAGTTCCTCGTTGCTCACGACTCCCCCTGTTCGTCCGGCACGACCATCGTGCCGATGCCCTCGTCGGTGAAGATCTCCAGCAGGATCGAGTGCTGGACCCGGCCGTCGATGACGCGGGCGGTGGTGACGCCGCCCCGCACGGCGTGCAGGCAGCCCTCCATCTTCGGCACCATGCCCGAGGACAGGTCCGGGAGCAGTCTCTCCAGCTGGGAGGCGGTGAGGCGGCTGATCACCTCGTCCGAGTTCGGCCAGTCCTCGTAGAGGCCCTCGACGTCGGTGAGGACCATGAGAGTCTCGGCGCCGAGCGCCGCAGCGAGTGCCGCAGCCGCCGTATCAGCATTGACGTTGTAGACATGTCCGTCGTCCTGGGAGCGGGCGATCGACGAGACGACCGGGATGCGGCCGTCGGCGAGCAGCGCCTCGATGGCGCCGGTGTCGATCTCGGTGATCTCACCGACCCGCCCGATGTCGACGGACTCGCCGTCGATCCGGGGCCGGTGCCTGGTGGCGGTGATGGTGTGCGCGTCCTCGCCGGTGAGGCCGACGGCGAACGGCCCGTACTGGTTGAGCAGCCCGACCAGCTCGCGCTGCACCTGCCCGGCCAGCACCATCCGTACGACGTCCATGGCGTCCTCGGTGGTGACGCGCAGGCCGGCCTTGAACTCGCTGACGATGCCGTGCTTGTCGAGGGCGGCGCTGATCTGCGGGCCGCCACCGTGCACGACGACGGGCTTGAGGCCGGCGTGGCGCAGGAAGACGACGTCCTGGGCGAAGGCGGCCTTCAGGTCCTCGTCGATCATGGCGTTGCCGCCGAACTTGATGACGACGATCCTGCCGTGGTGCCGGGTCAGCCAGGGCAGCGCCTCGATGAGGATCTGGGCCTTGGGGAGCGCGGTGTGCTTCCTCGTCGTACTCATGAGCTGTAGGCGCTGTTCTCGTGGACGTAGTCGGCGGTGAGGTCGTTGGTCCAGATGGTGGCGGTGGCGTCGCCGGCGGCGAGGTCGGCCACGATGTGGACCTCGCGGTAGCGCATGTCGACCAGTTCGCGGTCCTCGCCGACCCCGCCGTTCCTGCAGACCCAGACGCCGTTGATGGCGACGTTCAGGCGGTCGGGCTCGAAGGCGGCGGAGGTGGTGCCGATGGCGGAGAGCACTCGGCCCCAGTTGGGGTCCTCGCCGTGGACGGCGCACTTGAGGAGGTTGTTGCGGGCGATGGTGCGGCCGACCTGGACGGCGTCGTCCTCGCTCGCGGCGTTCACGACCTCGACCTTGATGTCCTTGCTGGCGCCCTCGGCGTCCCGGATGAGCTGCTGCCCGAGGTCGTCGCAGACGGTGCGGACGGCCTCGGCGAACTCGGCGTACTCCGGGGCGACGCCGGCGGCACCGGAGGCGAGCAGCAGCACGGTGTCGTTGGTGGACATGCAGCCGTCGGAGTCGACCCGGTCGAAGGTGACCCGGGTGGCGTCGCGCAGGGCGCGGTCGAGCACGCCGGCATCCAGGTCGGCGTCGGTGGTGAGCACGACGAGCATGGTGGCGAGGCCGGGGGCGAGCATGCCGGCGCCCTTGGCCATGCCGCCGACGGTCCAGCCGTCCCTGGTCACGACGGACGTCTTGTGCACGGTGTCGGTGGTCTTGATGGCGATGGCGGCCTTCTCACCGCCGTGCTCGGAGAGCCGGTCGGCGGCGGTCTCCACGCCCGGGAGCAGCTTGTCCATGGGCAGCGGTACGCCGATCAGTCCCGTGGAGCAGACGGCGACCTCGCCGGCGCCCGTACCGAGCACCTCGGCGGCCTTCTCGGCGGTGGCGTGGGTGTCCTGGAAGCCCTTGGGGCCGGTGCACGCGTTGGCGCCGCCGGAGTTGAGGACCACGGCGGACACCCGCCCGCCCTTCAGCACCTGCTCGGACCAGAGCACCGGTGCGGCCTTGACGCGGTTGGACGTGAAGACGCCCGCGGCGGTACGGCGGGGGCCGGTGTTGACCACGAGGGCCAGGTCGGGATTGCCGCTCTCCTTGATCCCGGCGGCCACACCGGCCGCCGTGAACCCCTTGGCTGCCGTCACACTCACGGCGCGACTCCGATCGTCGTCAGTCCGGTGGTCTCGTCGAGACCGAGGGCGATGTTCATGCTCTGGACGGCACCGCCGGCGGTGCCCTTGGCCAGGTTGTCGATGGCGCTGATGGCGATGATGCGGCCTGCGGCGGCGTCGTACGCGACCTGGATCTGAACGGCGTTGGAACCGTAGACGGACGCGGTGGCGGGCCACCGGCCCTCGGGCAGCAGGTGCACGAAGGGCTCGTCGGCGAGGGCCTTCTCGTAGGCGGCGCGGAGGGACTCGGCCGTCACCCCCGGGCGGGCCTTGGCGGTGCAGGTGGCGAGAATGCCCCGGGGCATCGGCGCGAGGGTCGGGGTGAAGGAGACGGAGACCGGCTCGCCGGCGACCGCGCCGAGGTTCTGGATCATCTCGGGGGTGTGGCGGTGACCGCCGCCGACGCCGTACGGCGACATGGAGCCCATGACCTCGCTGCCCAGCAGGTGCGGCTTGGCCGCCTTGCCGGCGCCGGAGGTGCCGGAGGCGGCGACGACGACGGCCTCGGGCTCGGCCAGCGCGGCGGCGTACGCGGGGAAGAGCGCCAGCGACACGGCCGTCGGGTAGCAGCCGGGCACCGCGACGCGCTTGGACCCCTCCAGCGCGGCGCGGGCGCCCGGCAGTTCGGGCAGGCCGTAGGGCCAGGTGCCGGCGTGCGGGGAACCGTAGAAGCTCTCCCAGTCGGCGGCGTCCTTCAGCCGGAAGTCGGCGCCCATGTCCACGACCAGCACGTCCGGTCCGAGCCGCTCGGCGACGGCGGCGGACTGCCCGTGCGGCAGCGCGAGGAACACGACGTCGTGTCCGGCGAGGACCTCGGGCGTCGTCGCCTCCAGGACCCGGTCGGCCAGCGGCAGCAGGTGCGGCTGCAGCGCGCCGAGCCTGTGCCCCGCGTTGGAGCTCCCGGTCAGGGCGCCGATCTCGACCCCGGGGTGCGCGAGGAGCAGGCGCAGCAGCTCACCGCCCGCATACCCGCTCGCTCCGGCCACCGCCGCACGTACCGCCATGACGTCCTCCATCCTTGATGGCATGACTATACGTTTCTACGCACGTTTATGCAATCCACTTCCGGGGCCGCGGTGACGCCCCCTGCGGTCGGGGTGCGTGACATGGATACTCCGCGGCTCTCACCAGGTTGTTCGAGATGTCGGACATTGGTCAGCACTTCGAACGGCAAGATAGGGAGGGGGTGGAGGCGCGTCAATGGGTCGCGCGGCGACCAGGGGACCGGAGGCGGAAAGCGGTTGGTAATGGGCGAGTTGTGGCCGGTGCCGGACGTGTTGGCGTACCTCGCGGGCCGGTGGCGCACCGAGCGGTCGGTGCGGGATCTGGCGAGCGGGGCGGAGGGCCGCTTCGAGGGAGCCACGGTGTTCGACGCGCTCCCGGGAGGAGGGCTGCTGAGCCGGGAGTCCGGCGCCTTCACCTGGCAGGGCGTGACCCGCCCCGCCGAGCGGACACTGCGCTACGAGCCGGGAGCCGCTCCGGGCACCGCCGACGTGCGCTTCGCGGACGGCCGGCCCTTCCATGTCCTGGACCTGGGCACGGGACACCATGTGGCGGACCATCCGTGCGCCGCCGACCTCTACCGGGGCGAGTTCACCGTCCGGGACCGGGACCGCTGGCGGACCGTGTGGCGGGTCGGCGGCCCGGCCAAGGACCTGCTGCTCACGACGGACCACGTCCGCGAGACGCCGGGTTCCTAGGCCCCGGTGGCGCGGCTGCGGGGAGGGGGCGCGGGAGGGCCGGCGGCGCGACTGCCGGGCGCGGGAGGCCCGGTGGCACGACCGCAGGGCGCGGGTGCCGGTGGCACGACCGCGCCGGGTGCGTTCCCCGAGGGAGCGGGAGAGCAGGTGCACGGCAGGTCGCCCGCGGCGCGCGGCGCCTCGTCCCGGCTGGCGCCGGGCCGGTGTCCGGACCCGGTCAGCCCCACACCTCGGCGCAGGCCGTGCGCAGCCGCCGTACCCCTTCCGCGATCTCCCCGGTGCCCGCGACCGCCGCGAAGCTCAGCCGGAGATGGGCGGCGGGGGGCTCGGCGCTGAAGTACGGGCGGCCCGGGGTCACCGCGACGCCCGCGCGCAGGGCCGCCGCGGTGAGGGCGGCCTCGTCCGTGCCCTCGGGCAGCCGCGGCCACAGGTGGTAGCCCCCGGAGGGAACGTGGGGCAGGGCCAGCTCGGGCAGGTGCAGGCGCAGCGCGGACGTCATCGTGTCCCGGCGGGCCCTCAGCTCCGCCGAGATGGCCCGCAGATGGCGCGGCCAGGCAGGGCAGCCTACGAGTTCCAGCGCCGCCTCCTGGAGCGGGCGGGGCACGAAGAAGGTGTCGACGACCTGGATGGCCCGCAGCCGCTCCAGCACCGGCCCGCGCGCGGCCAGGGCGGACACCCGGAAGCTGGGCGAGGTCGCCTTGGTCAGCGAGCAGACGTGGACGACGACGCCGTCCGGGTCGTCGGCGGCGAGCGGGGCGGGGAGCGGGCCCGCGTCCTCGTGCACCAGCCGCCGTACGAAGTCGTCCTCGACGACGAAGGCGCCTGCCGCGCGGGCGATGCGCAGGACCTCGCCGCGCCGGTCGGGGCCGAGTACGGCGCCGGTCGGGTTCTGGAACAGGGGCTGGCAGACGAAGACGCGGGCGCCCGTTGCCCGGAACGCGTCGGCCAGCAGGGCCGGCCGCACACCGTCCGCGTCCACGGGAACCGGCACCGGGCGCAGGCCGGCCGCCCGCGCGATGGCCAGCATGCCGGGGTAGGTCGGGGACTCGACGAGGACGGGGGCACCGGGCGGGGCGAGTGCGCGCAGGGCGGTGGTCAGCGCGGACTGACCGCCCGCCGTGACCAGCACCTCCGCCGCGGTGATGGCCCCGCCGATGCTGCGCGCGAACCACTCCCGCAGCTCCGGCAGCCCCTCCATCGGCGGCCTGCCCCACGCGCCGGGTCGTCGCCCCGCCCGGGACAGCGCCGCCGCCATCGCCCGCTCCGGCTGGAGCGACGGGTGCAGATAGCCGCCGTTGAACTCCACCACGCCGGGGGGCGGCGCGGCCAGCGAGACCAGGACTCCGGAGGCGTCCACCGAGCGCGGTACGAGGTCGGCGGCGCCGTCGGCGCTGAGCGCGACCTCCTGCCAGGAGGTGTCCCCGGCGGGTACGGCCGAGGGGCGCGGGCGGGCCCGGAACGCGCCGGCGCCGGGACGAGTGACCACCAGCCCCTCGGCGGCCAGTTGCGCCAGCGCCCGGGAGACGGTCACCGGGCTCACCCGGAACCGGTCGACCAGGGCCCGGCTGGACGGGAGCTTTCCACCGGGTGAGTAGCGGTCGAGCTCCCGCCGGAGCTGGTTCGCCAGTTCGGAGACGCTGCTACGCTCTTGCATGAGAGCACAGAGTAGCGCTACCACACCGTCCCGGATAGCAGTCGGCGACGCGGGCACGGCAGCCGGCGGCACGTCCCTCGGCACCCTTCAGGCCGCCCTCGGCGTGGTGGCCTTCTCCCTCACCTTCCCCGCCACCGCCTGGGGCCTGGAGGGCTTCGGCCCCTGGTCGCTGATCGCCGTGCGCAGCCTCCTCGCCGCGGTGATCGCCGGCGGCTGCCTGCTGGCGCTGCGGGTGCCGCTGCCCGAGCGGCGGCACTGGTCCGGGCTCGCGGTGGTGGCCGCGGGGGTCGTCCTCGGCTTCCCCCTGCTGACCACGCTCGCCCTGCAGACCTCGACCACCGCGCACGCCGCCGTCGTGGTCGGCCTGCTTCCGCTGACCACCGCGCTGCTGTCCGCCCTGCGCGTGGGCAGCCGCCCCTCGCGCGGCTTCTGGATCGCCGCGCTGGCCGGTGCGGCGGCCGTGGCCGCCTTCACCGTGCAGCAGAGCGGTGGCGCCCTGACCACGGCGGACGCCTATCTGTTCGCGGCACTGCTGGTGTGCGCGGCCGGATACACGGAGGGCGGCCGGCTGGCCCGGGTGATGCCGGGGTGGCAGGTCATCGGCTGGGCGCTGGTGCTGTGCGTGCCGCTGACCGCGCCCATGGCGGCCGTGGCCCTGTCGTTCGAGCCGGTGCACCTGACGGCGCACAGCGTGACCGGACTGCTGTGGGTGGCGGTGGGCTCGCAGTTCCTCGGCCTGGTCGTCTGGTACCGGGGCATGGCGGCCATCGGCATCCCGAAGGCCAGTCAGTTGCAGCTGGCCCAGCCGCTGCTCACACTGGTGTGGTCGGTACTTCTCCTGGGCGAGCACCTGACGGTGGCCGCTCCGCTGACGGCCGCGGCGGTACTGGTGTGCATCGCGGCCACCCAGCGGGCCCGGGGCTGAGCGGCACACAGGTGAGGAGGCCTCGCAGATGCACGCAACCAAGGGCGACCAGCTCATCCAGCACGGCCGGGTGGTCGGTGAGCACGACAAGGTCGCGGAGATCGTCGAAGTCATGGGCGACGAGGGCGCTCCCCCGTACCGGGTCCGGTTCGAGGACGGGCACGAGGCGGTGTGCTCACCCGGCCCCGACTCCGAGATCCGGCACAGGGAGACTCAGCTCTAGGACGGGCCGGCCGGCCGGGTCCGGGAGAGACCGGCCGGCACCGGCCCGTGTCCGCGCCGGTGCGAGGCACCGGCCGGCTTCCCGTAATGGTCGGCACTCACCCGGGCCATCGCCCCGATCCGGTCCTCGGCCACTTCCTTCGCAGAGAAGAAGACGTGCCCGCGCACCTCGGGATACCGGCCCGCCAGCGTGAGGTGCCGGGAGAGTTCGGCCGGGTCCTGCCAGGCCGCGGGCTGCGCCGGGTCGCCGGCCTTGTACAGCGCCTCGCCCACGTACAACTGCGTCCGGCTGTCCTTGGCCACCTCCGCCCACCAGGGGATCAGCTTCGCGTAGTCGGCGGCCTCCAGGCCGACGTTCCAGTACAGCTGCGGAACGATGTAGTCGATCCACCCCTCGCGCACCCACTTGCGGGTGTCCGCGTGCAGGTCGTCGTACGTCTGCACACCCGCCCTGGTGTCCGAACCCTGCGCGTCGGTGGCCGCGTTGCGCCACACCCCGAACGGGCTGATCCCGAAGCGGGCGGACGGCCGGACCGTTCTGACACGGGCGGCCGTCTCGCGCACCAGCAGGTCGATGTTGTCCCGGCGCCAGGCGGCCAGGGTGGAGAAGCCGCCACCGAAGGTGCTGTAGGTGCCGCCGTCGTCGAAGCTCTGGCCCGCCACCGGGTAGGGGTAGAAGTAGTCGTCGAAGTGGACGCCGTCCACTTCGTACTTCTGCACCGCGTCCATCATCGCGTCCTGGACGAAGGCCCGGACCTCGGGCAGCCCCGGGTTGTAGTAGAGCTTCCCCCCGTACGGCACCACCCAGCCGGGGTTCCTGCGCACGGGGTGGGTGGGGACCAGGCGGCCCGGGTCGTCGTGGGTGGCGACGCGGTACGGGTTGAACCAGGCGTGCAGCTCCAGGCCGCGGGCGTGCGCCTCCCGCACGGCAGTGCCCAGCGGGTCCCAGCCCGGGTCACGGCCCTGACTCCCGGACAGGTACTCCGACCACGGCTCGTGCGCCGACGGCCACAGCGCGTCGGCCGTCGGCCGCACCTGGAAGATCACCGTGTTGAGACCGTGCCGGACCGCCGCGTCGAGCAGCCCGACCAGCTCGGCGCGCTGCTCTCCCGCGCGCAGCCCCGCGCGGGAGGGCCAGTCGCGGTTGGCCACCGTGGCCAGCCACATGCCCCGCATCCCGGTGACGGCACCGCGTGCGGACGGCTCCGCGGCCGGGCCCGGCGCCGGGAGCGGGGCGGCCGACGGGTCCGGTGCCGCCGACGCGCGGGGCGCCATCGTGAACGCCGACAACGCCGCCACCGCGAAGGCACGACGCGAGACACCGCCCATGGGGGGACCTCCTGAACGCTGCGGATCCGTACGGTCACGGATCGTGTACGGGCCCTCAGCATGCCCGACCCGGGAGACGGATCCGTGACCATTCGGGGGTAACGTGCTCGATCGGAGCAGGCACCGGGGACCCCGGTACGTCTGCTGTCACGGCCGTGAAGTCAGCGAAAGGGACGATGTGACCGGCATCTCGGGAGATATCGCACGCGTCGGCGTGGTGGGCTGCGGTCAGATGGGGGCGGGCATCGCCGAGGTGTGCGCCCGCTCCGGTCTGGAGGTGATGGTCGCCGAGACCACCGGCGAGGCCCTGGAGATCGGCCGGACCCGGTTGTACAACTCGCTCACCAAGGCCGCCGAGCGCGGCAAGATCACCGAGGAGGAGCTCGACGCGACGCAGGCGCGCCTCAGCTTCACCACCGACCTCGGCGAGTTCGCCGACCGTGACCTGGTGATCGAGGCCGTCGTCGAGAACGAGCAGGTCAAGACCGAGATCTTCCAGGTGCTCGACCAGGTCGTGATCCGGCCGGACGCGATCCTGGCCTCCAACACCTCCTCGATCCCGCTGGTCAAGCTGGCGGTCGCCACCTCGCGGCCCGACCACGTCATCGGCATCCACTTCTTCAACCCGGCCCCGGTGCAGCAGCTCGTCGAACTGATCCCGGCGCTCACCACCTCCGAGGGCACGCTCAGCCGGGCGCAGCTCTTCACGGAGAAGGTGCTCGGCAAACACGCCATCCGCGCCCAGGACCGCTCCGGCTTCGTGGTCAACGCGCTGCTGATCCCCTACCTGCTCTCCGCGATCCGCATGTTCGAGTCGGGCATCGCCAGCCGCGAGGACATCGACAACGGCATGGAGATGGGCTGCGCCCACCCGATGGGCCCGCTGAAGCTGGCGGACCTGATCGGCCTGGACACGGTCGCGTCGGTCGCGTACTCCATGTACGAGGAGTACAAGGAGCCCCTGTACGCCGCTCCCCCGCTGCTCCAGCGGATGGTCGACGCCGGACGGCTGGGCCGCAAGACCGGCTCGGGGTTCTACACCTACGGCTGACACCGCGGAGGTCGGCCCGGCCCGGTGCGGTCGGGCCGGGCCCCGGCCGGCATCCGGCAGCTCCCTTCCGCCGGAGACCGGAGGACCGGGCCGATCCTCGACGGACCCGCGCGGGCAGGCCGCCGGACGGTCTGCGAACACCGTCAGCCTGGTCATCCGCCCGGGGGTTCGGAACCGGCGGCCGGAGGGTGGCCGTTCGTCGGTCCGGCGCGGGATCGGTGCGGAGCGGCGCGGGTCACGTAGGGCCGGCACGGGGAGTGAGGTGGTGCGGGCCCGGTACCCGACGCTGACAAGGTGCCGGGCCCGTGGCGTTCACACGGTGTGTGCGGGCCGGGTCCGCATATGCCCTTCGCACACTCTCCCCGGAGCTCCACCGGGCGAGTTGACTCAGCATGCACATGCAAGGGACGTGAGACGACTACGGAAAGGAGCGGTCTCGTGACCGCCGATCCCGAGCATTTCGTCGCCCAGGGAGAACTCGCGGAGTTACGACGCCGGCTGGACGTGGCCTACGCCCGCGTCGAGGGCGGACTGGCCCTGCTCTCCCACCGTACCGAGGAGACCACCAAGGAGCTGGACGAGCTGAACACGCGGCTGACCGCCCTGGAGCACGCCCGCTGGCCGCTTCCCTCGCTCGCGGTGGTCACCGCCGTGGGCGCCCTGGTCGTGGCGGTCTGGCAGGCCATCGGGCGTTAGCCCCTAGGACGTCAGGCCATGCCGCCCGGGCCGGGCGGGCCGTCCTGCCCGAGCCTGAGGTGGTGCAGCAGGAGTAACGCGGCCGCCATGTTCGCGGCCGGGACCTCCCCCCGGGCGACCAGGTCGGGAACGACCTTGAGCGGGACCCATTCCCGGCGGTCCGACTCGAAGGCGTCCACGGGGTGTCCGACGTACGTACCCTCGTCGGCCCAGTAGATGTGGTGCCGGGCGTCGGTGAGCCCGTTGGACGGCTCCACGCTCATGAGGTGGTGCAGCGGTCCCGGCCGCCAGCCGGTCTCCTCCTCCAGTTCCCTGGCCGCCGCCACCGCGACGTCCTCGCCGTCCTCGACGACGCCGGCCGCGAGTTCCCAGCCCCAGCTGTCGGTGATGAAACGGTGCCGCCACAGCAGGAGGACCTCGCCCGCGGCGTTCACGACCGTGGCCACGGCCACCGGGCGCATCCGTATGAGGAAGTGGTCGAGGTGCCGGCCGTCCGGGAGCGCGACATCAGCGAGGTGCACGCTGAACCAGCGATTCGAGTACACATTTTGTTCGTTCTGTTTCGTCCACTGCACGGTTCTGCCACCTTTCCTTGAGTAGGTGGCAATATCGCAGCAGCGACGGACCAGCAGCAGGCGCACGGCGGCCGCTCACGGCGCAGTGGTGGCGCGGCGGGTTCCGGGCGGGGACGTCAGAGCGGTACGCGCAGGGCCCCGTCGATGAGTTCGGCGGCCTCGGCCGTGCCCGCGCCGCCGCTGCGCACCAGGTGCTCGCGGACCGCGCGGAGTCTGTCGCGCAGGCGCTGGGACTCCATGCCGCGGGCCTGTTCGGCCATCTGCACCGCGGTGGCCACGGCCTTGTCGGCGTTGCCCCGGCGCAGCTCGATCGTGCTGAGCATGGCGAGCCGGTGCACCCGGCCCCGGTCGTGCGCGGGGATGTCGACGGCCGCCGCCGCGTGCTCCCCGGCCGCCGCGAGTTCGCCGAGGCTGAGCAGGGCCTCGGCGACCTGGACGTTGACCAGGCCGGGCTGGACGTAACCGGTCTCGTCGGGTTCGTATCCGCGCCGGATGCGCTCGGCCGCCTGCTCGGCCCGCCGGATGCAGGACAGGGCGCTCGTGCCGTCGCCGAGGTGGGCGTACGCCTTCGCCTGCATCGCGTAGAGGTCGGAGGCGAGTGCCGGGGTGATGTGCCGGCCGGCGGCGCGCAGCGCGGCCTCGGAGAAGGCGACGGCCTGGCGGTACTCCCGCAGGAACAGCGCCTGGTTGACCAGCAGCGCGATGACGTAGGCACCGAGGCCGCGGTCGCCGCTGGCCTTGGCGAGCCGCAGGGCCTGGTGGAAGTAGCGCTGGGCGAGTCCGTGGGCGTCGGAGTCGTACGCGCAGATGCCGGCGACCGCGACCAGTCCGCCGGTGGCCCGGTGGAGCTGGCGGCCGGTGGCGTCGGTGTAGCCGCCGCGCAGCAGCGGGGCGGCCTCGGAGTTGAGGAAGCCGACGATGCGGGCGCGGGTCGCGACGCCGCCGGCCTTGCGGTACATCTGCTCGTAGTGGGCGCGGGCCGAGCGCAGCGTCTGGAGGTCGGCCGCGGTGACCCGGTGCGGGCCGCCGCGGGAGACGTCCACGTCCTCGGGCGGGTTCTCCCACTCCCACACGGGCATCACGGCGGGCGTGCCGGTGAGCGCCGGGGCGCCGAGGACGTGGGGGCGCTGCTGCTGGTCGGAGCGCCACAGGGCGGTCGCGCGGTCCACGAAGCCGGACAGTGAGCCGGTGTGCGGGACGGCCGGCTCACCGGGCGCGCCGAGGCCGATGTCGTCGAGGGTGACCGGGCGCCTGAGCCGGGACGCGAGGACCTCGCAGATCAGGTCGGGCACCTGGCCGCGCGGGCGCTGCCCCTTCAGCCACCGCGCCACGGCGGTGTGTTCGTATCTCAGCGCGAGCCCGCGCGTCCGGCCGGCCTGGTTGACGTGCGCGGCCAGTCCGGCGTGCGAGATCCCGGCCTCGTCCAGGATCGCGTCGAGCAGGGTGTTGGGCTGCATGGGTGCCCCCGGTGACTCGGTGCCCGACAGCGTAGTGCGTCGGTCTTCACACGGGGTGTGAACGGAGTACGCGCGTCCGCGCCGTGTGCGCGCTGTCGCGGCACGTTCCGGGACCGGTTGACTGAGCTGCCTCGAAAGAGGCCGGCCGGGCCGCCGGCTCCCCCCTCGTCCAGTGCGGCGGCCCGTTTCACGCCGTCCGCCCGGCCGCCTGCCCGACACTCCGTGGCGGGGCGGACGGCCGGCCGGCTCGGCAGGCTCCGCGGAGCGGCTGGACGCCGTTCGGTGCGGGTGCGTTCCCTGCCGCAGGCGTGTGAGCGCTCGTCGCACCCCTCCAGGGACGGTGCGCCGACGCAGCCGAGGGGCGCGGGGAGCCGTGCGGGCAATCGCCGACTGCCACGCTGCCGCCGGCCGGCGGCTGCCCCGCGCCCCTCGGGCGAACCGCTAACTGCGCAGCACCGCTCCAAGACGCTCGCCCGCGAGGGCGACGGCCGCGTCCCGGGCGGCCGACGCCTCGTCGACCGTCAGCGTCCGGTCCCCCGCACGGAAGCGCAGCGCGTACGCCAGGGACTTGCGCCCCTCGCCGAGCTGCTCCGCGTTGTCGTAGACGTCGAAGAGACGGATGGACTCCAGCAGTTCACCCGCACCGTCGCGCAGCGCCGCCTCGACCTCGGCCGCCGGCACGAACGCGTCGACGACCAGGGCGACGTCCTGCGTGGCGACCGGGAACGTGGAGATGCCCGGGGCCTGCGGGGAGTCGTCGCCGACCCGCTCCAGGGCGTCGAGGTCCAGCTCCATCGCGCAGCTGCGCGCGGGCAGACCCAGCGTCTTCAGGACGCGCGGGTGCAGCTCACCGGCGTGTCCGACGACCCGCTCCGTGCCGTCGACGGTGATCGTCAGCTCGGCGCAGCGGCCCGGGTGCCAGGGGCCGTACTGGCCCTTGCGGGTGCCCAGGTTGGCGCCGGCCTCGCGGGCGACGGTCCGGGCGGCCTCGACGGCGTCGGCCCAGTCCGCCGGACGGCCCTTGCCCCACCAGCCGCCCTGCTCGCGGGCACCGGCCAGGACGACGGCGACGTGCCGCGGCTGGTCGGGCAGCGCGGCGTCCAGCGCGGCGAGGTCCTCCTCGCCGGGGCGCCGGTCGACGGGCAGGCCGGCGGCGACGCGCTGCTCGTCGCGCGGGTGGAAGACCAAACCGGTCTCGAACAGCGCGAGGTCGTGCGAGCCCCGGCCGTCGTTGCGGCGCAGCGCGCCGAGCAGACCCGGCAGCAGCGAGGTCCGCAGCGCGGGCTCCTCGTCGCTGAGCGGGTTGACCAGCCTGACGACGCGGCGGGCCGGGTCGTCGGCGTCCAGCCCGAGCTGGTCGAAGACCTTCTCGCCGACGAACGGGTAGTTCGGCGCCTCGACGTACCCGGCACCGGCCAGGGCGCGCCCGACGCGGCGGTGCAGCCGCTGGCGGGCGGTCAGGCCGCGGCCCGCCGGGGGCCTCGGCAGCGTGGAGGGCAGGTTCTCGTAGCCCTCCAGGCGGATGACCTCTTCGGCCAGGTCGTTCGGGTCGGTGAGGTCGGGCCGCCAGGACGGGACGGTGACGATCAGCTCGTCCTGGCCGTACACGTCGCAGCCGACCTGCTGGAGGCGGCGTACGACGGTCTCGCGGCCGTACTGCACGCCCGCCACCTTGTCCGGGTGGTCGGCCGGGAGGCTGATGGTGTGCGGCACGGGCGGGGCGCTGAGCTCCGTGACGCCGGACTCGGCGGTGCCGCCGGCGAGCAGCACCAGCAGGTCGACGGTGCGCTGCGCGGCAGCGGCGGCGGCCTGCGGGTCGACGCCGCGCTCGAAGCGGCGGGAGGCCTCGGAGGACAGCTTGTGCCGGCGGGCGGTGCGCGCGATGGCGACCTGGTCGAAGTGGGCGGCCTCGACGACCACGTCACTCGTCGCGTTCCCGCCGGTCCCGGAGGCGTCGTGGTCGGCGATCTCCGTGTGGGCGCCGCCCATGACGCCCGCGAGGCCGATCGGTCCGCGCTCGTCGGTGACGACCAGGTCCTCGGCGTGCAGCTTCCGCTCGACACCGTCGAGGGTGACGATCTTCTCGCCCTCCGCGGCCCGGCGCACGCCGATGGTGCCCTGGACCAGGGAGCGGTCATAGGCGTGCAGCGGCTGGCCCAGCTCCATCATCACGTAGTTGGTGACGTCGACGGCGAGGGAGATCGGGCGCATGCCGACCTTCTGCAGGCGCCGCTGGAGCCAGATCGGGGAGCGTGCCTCGGCGCTGAGGCCGGTGACGGTGCGGGCGGTGAAGCGGTCGCAGCCGGTCGGGTCGGCGATCTTCACCGGGTAGCCGTAGGCGTTCGGGGCGGGCACGTCGAGCAGGGCCGGGTCACGCAGCGGCAGGCCGTAGGCGATGGCGGTCTCGCGGGCGACGCCGCGGATGGACAGGCAGTCGCCGCGGTTGGCGGTGACGGCGATGTCCAGGACCTCGTCGACCAGTTCCAGCAGTTCGACGGCGTCCTTGCCGACCTCGGTCTCCGGCGGCAGCACGATGATGCCGTGCGTGCCGTCGTCGCCCATGCCCAGCTCGTCGCCGGAGCAGATCATGCCGTGGGACGTCCTGCCGTAGGTCTTGCGGGCGCTGATCGAGAAGCCGCCGGGCAGGGTGGCGCCGGGGAGGACCACGACGACCTTGTCGCCGACGGCGAAGTTCCGGGCGCCGCAGACGATCTCCTGGGGCTCTCCGGTGCCGTTGGCCTGTCCGACGTCGACGGTGCAGAAGCGGATCGGCTTCTTGAAGCCCTCCAGTTCCTCGATGGTGAGGACCTGACCGACGACCAGGGGGCCCTTGAGGTCGGCACCCAGGTGTTCGACGGTCTCGACCTCCAGCCCGGCCGAGATGAGCTTGGCCTGGACGTCACGGCCGGTCTGCGTGGCCGGCAGGTCGACGTACTCCCGCAGCCAAGAAAGCGGGACCCGCATCAGATCTCCATCCCGAACGGCCGGGTGAAGCGCACGTCACCCTCGACCATGTCTCGCATGTCCTCGACGTTGTGGCGGAACATCAGCATCCGCTCGATGCCGAACCCGAAGGCGAAGCCGCTGTACTTCTCCGGGTCGACGCCGCAGGCGGTGAGCACCCGCGGGTTGACCATGCCGCAGCCGCCCAGCTCGATCCAGCCCTCGCTGGAGCAGGTGCGGCAGGGCCGGTCGGGGTTGCCGACGGACGCGCCCCTGCAGACGTAGCAGAGCATGTCCATCTCGGCGGACGGCTCGGTGAAGGGGAAGAAGTTCGGCCGCAGCCGGGTCTTCATCTCCGCGCCGAACAGCGACCGGACCATGTGGTCCAGGGTGCCCTTGAGGTCCGCCATCGTCAGGCCCTCGTCGACGGCGAGCAGCTCGACCTGGTGGAAGACGGGGGTGTGCGTGGCGTCCAGCTCGTCGGTGCGGTACACACGGCCGGGGCAGATCACGTAGACCGGCAGCTCGCGGTCGAGCAGTGAGCGGACCTGCACGGGCGAGGTGTGGGTGCGCAGCACGACGCCGGCCTCGGTGCCGCCCTCGGGGCCCTGCACGAAGAACGTGTCGGCCTCGCCGCGGGCCGGGTGGTCCGGGCCGATGTTCAGGGCGTCGAAGTTGAACCACTCGGCCTCGGCCTCGGGCCCCTCGGCGACCTCGTAGCCCATGGCCACGAAGACGTCCTCGATGCGCTCCGAGAGCGTGGTGAGCGGGTGGCGGGCGCCGGCCGGTACGCGGTCGTAGGACAGCGTGACGTCCACGGCCTCCTCGACCAGGACCCGGGAGTCTCGCTCGGCCTCCAGCTCCTCCTGGCGGGCCGCAAGGGCCTTGTTCACGGCGCCGCGGGCCATGCCGACGCGCTTGCCGGCCTCGGCCTTGGCCTGCGGGGGCAGGGCGCCGATCTCGCGGTTGGCCAGCGCCAGCGGCGAGGTGCCGCCGGTGTGGGCGACCTTGGCCTCCTGGAGCGCGTCGAGCGAGTCCGCAGCGGCGAAGGCGGCGAGCGCCTCGTCCCGCATGCGCTCGATCTCTTCCGGTTTCAACGCCTCGACCTCGACAGGGTCGTACGACTTATTCGGTGCCGACATCTCTTCCCGTGCTTCCGATTGGCTGGCTGATGGTCCCCGTCACCGGCTCGTGGACGAAGCTTTCGCGGCTGAGCGTCTCCGTCTGCGGGACACAAAGGTGCCAAAGGCCGAGTCTAACGGGGTGGTGGAAGGCGTATGCGCCCGCGGTGCTCAGGCCAGGTAGGCCGGGGCCGCCACGGGCAGCGTGAATCGGAACTCGGCGCCGCCGCCGGGGGCGCGGCCGACGGTGATGGTGCCGCCGTGGGCCTCGACGATGCCCTTGACGATGTACAGCCCGAGGCCGGTGCCACCGCGCTTGCTGCCCCGCCAGAAGCGGGTGAAGACGCGGTTCATGGACTCCTCCGGGATGCCGGCCCCTTCGTCGCTCACCGTGACCGATGTGCCGATGTCCTCCCCTTCGCGGGGGGACGCCGTGGGCGTGACGTCAATGGTGACGGTTCCCTCGCCGTGCCGCACGGCGTTTTCCAGCAGGTTGCCCAGCACCTGGTCGACCTTGTCCGGGTCGGCCCACAGGTCGGGCAGCGGCCGGGAGACGCGCAGCAGGAAGCGTCCGGCCTCCTGGCCTGCGGCGACGTACGCCTGGATGTGGCGGCCGACGGCGGCTCCGATGTCGACGGGCTGGCGGCGGACCTCCAGTCGGCCCGAGTCGATGCGGGAGATGTCCAGCAGCTCGGCGATGAGCCGGGTGACCCGGTCCGCGTCGGCGTCCACGGTCTCCAGCATCAGCCGCTTCTGGTCGTCGGTGAACCGCTCCCACTTGGCCAGCAGGGTCGCGGTGAAGCCCTTGACGGAGGTGAGCGGGGAGCGCAGTTCGTGGGCGACGGTGGCGATCAGCTCGGCGTGGCTGCGCTCGGTGCGGCGGCGGGCCTCGGTGTCGCGCAGGGTGACGACGACGCGGTGGACGGGGCCGGTGGGTCCGGTGCGGACGTAGCGGGCGGCGACGAGGACTTCCCGGCCGCCGGGCAGCAGGAGGTTGCGCTCGGGCTGACGAACGCGGATGGCCAGCCCGCCGTACGGGTCGGTCAGCTGCCACCAGCGCCGGCCCTCCAGGTCCTCCAGCGGGAGGGCCTTCTCCAGCCGCTGTCCGAGGGCTTCGGCGGCGGGGACCGCGGTGATGCGCGCGGCGGCCGCGCTGAAGCAGATGACACGGCCCCGCTCGTCCGCGACCACGAGGCCGTCGGGCAGCTCGTCGGGGTCGATGCCGAGGCCGGCGGGATCGCGGGGCGCGGGCGGACGCGGCGCCTGGTGTGCTCCCGGTGCGCTGCTCGTGCCGACGCCCATCCCCGTACCCCGCCTCTCAACCGCTCAGGGGCCTTGAGCTGGTCACCCTACTAGGCCTCGGTGACGGAGCGGCACCCTCCGGCGGCACGCTGTGCACGCGCCGATGCGTAGAGACATACGGCCGCGGCGGTGGCGAGGTTCAGGCTCTCGGCCTTTCCGTGGATCGGGACGCGCAGAACGGCGTCGGCGAGTGCACGGGTCTCCTCCGGGAGCCCCCAGGCCTCGTTGCCGAAGACCCAGGCGGTGGGGCCGCCCATGCTGCCCTCGTCCAGCTCGGCGTCGAGGTCGTTCGCGCCCGCGCCGTCGGCGGCCAGGACGCGTACCCCGGCGTCGCGGAGTCCGGCGACGGCGCGCTCGACGGGGACGCCGACGGCGACCGGCAGGTGGAAGAGGGAGCCGACGGAGGCGCGCACGGCCTTGGGGTTGTACAGGTCGACGGAGGCGTCGGTGAGGACGACGGCCTCGGCGCCGGCGGCGTCGGCGCAGCGCAGCACGGTACCGGCGTTGCCGGGGTCGCGGACGTGGGCGAGGACGGCGACGAGTCGGGGACGGGCGGCGAGGATCGCGTCGAAGGGGGTGTCCAGGAACCGGCAGACCCCGACCAGGCCCTGCGGAGTGACGGTGGTGGAGACGTCCTCGATCACCTGCTCGGGGGCGAGGTGGATTCGGGCGCCCGCGTCACGGGCGGCGCCGATGATGTCGGCGTGGCGTTCGGCGGCCTCGACGGTGGCGAAGAGCTCGACCAGGGTGTCCCCGTACACCGCGGCCTCGCGCACGGCCTGCGGTCCCTCGGCCAGGAACAGCCGCTCCTTCCCCCGGAAGTTCCGCTTCCCCAGCCGCCGCGCGGCGGCGACCCGGGGGGAACGGGGGGAGATCAGTTCGGGGACGGCGGGACGCATGCTCTCTTTCACCTTCACAGATTCGTCGACGCGGGCTGCAACGCCGCCAGGGGTGCGGGGAACCGCGCGGCCGGCCACGACGCGCCCGCGGCCGAAACCCGTGCGCCGGACGGCAGTCGAAGGACCCGCAGGCTCGAAGCCTGCGGGTCCTTCGGCGTCGGCTCAGAGCCGGCGCGGCGTCACGCGGCCTTCGGCGCGTTGACGTCGCTGGGCAGCGCCTTCTGGGCGACCTCGACGAGCGCGGCGAACGCGCCCGCGTCGTTGACGGCCAGCTCGGCGAGGATCTTGCGGTCCACCTCGACGTTGGCGGCCTTCAGACCCTGGATGAAGCGGTTGTACGTGATGCCGTTGGCGCGGGCAGCGGCGTTGATGCGCTGGATCCACAGCTGGCGGAAGTCACCCTTGCGCTTCTTGCGGTCGTTGTAGTTGTAGACCAGCGAGTGGGTGACCTGCTCCTTGGCCTTGCGGTACAGGCGCGAACGCTGACCGCGGTAGCCGGAGGCCTGCTCGAGGATCGCCCGGCGCTTCTTGTGGGCGTTGACTGCCCGCTTGACGCGTGCCACTTGTTAACTCCTTGTAGCGGGGCCGCGGTGGTCGTCACGCGGCCCGGTATCGATTGGGTCCCGGTCCTGGCGTACGGCGCTCAGTGCAGGCGCCGTGACGTCACTTGCCGAGAAGCTTCTTGATCTTCGCGGCGTCGCCCGGGGCCATCTCGGCGTTGCCGGTGAGGCGACGCGTCACGCGGGACGACTTGTGCTCGAGCAGGTGGCGCTTGCCGGCGCGCTCACGCAGCACCTTGCCGGAGCCGGTGATCTTGAAGCGCTTGCTGGCACCGCTGTGCGACTTGTTCTTCGGCATAGCGCCGTTCTCTCCTCGTCGGTGGCGCTCCGGTGCCCGGTCGTGAAACCGGGCACGGTGGAGCGTCGCTTGTATCGGTTACGTCCTGGGGACCGGGTCCCCCGGAGTCACGCCTCGGCGGGAGCCTCGGCCGGAGCCTCGGCGTCCACGGCGTCGCTCTCCGCGGCGTTCTGCGACTTGCCGGGGTTGGCTTTCGCGTCGGCCTTGCGGGCTTCCTGCGCCTGGCGAGCCTCGGCCATCGCCTCGGTCTTCTTCTTGTGCGGACCGAGGACCATGATCATGTTTCGGCCGTCCTGCTTCGGGTTCGACTCCACGAACCCGAGGTCGGCCACGTCCTCCGCCAGACGCTGCAGCAGTCGGTAGCCGAGTTCCGGCCGGGACTGCTCGCGACCACGGAACATGATCGTGATCTTGACCTTGTCGCCCTGCTTGAGGAACCGAACGACGTGACCCTTCTTGGTGTCATAGTCGTGCGGGTCGATCTTCGGCCGGAGCTTCATCTCCTTGATGACCGTGTGCGCCTGGTTCTTGCGCGCCTCACGGGCCTTCATGGCCGACTCGTACTTGAACTTCCCGTAGTCCATGAGCTTGCACACGGGCGGACGGGCGTTCGCCGCGACCTCGACGAGATCGAGGTCGTACTCCTGCGCAAGCTCCAGGGCCTTGGCAAGCGGGACAATCCCGACCTGCTCGCCGCTGGGACCGACAAGTCGCACCTCGGGAACGCGAATCCGGTCGTTGATGCGGGGCTCGGCGCTGATGGATCCTCCTCGGTAGCACCACGCGACGGTCTGGCGGACAGCCGCGTAACGTCTGTGTTCGATAGACCTGATCGCGCCGGCGCAACAAAAATGCCCCGGACGATCACAGGCGGGGCTCCTCGAACTACTACCGGAGCACCGCCGCGATGGCCGCGGGGCGCGATTTCGGGCCGGTCGCCGCCGCTGGGACGGGACCGCCTGACCGGTGACCCGCCGTCCTGAGGACGGCCAGGTGGGAGTTCGAAGCCTCCACTTGTGGGCCGGACCCGCTGCCGTGGGCGTGCGTGTCCGACCGGTCGTTACACAAGGTTAGCAGCTCGGCAGGGGAAGGGCTAACCGAGACCGGGTGGGGCCGGGTCCCCCGCTGCGCCTATCGTGTGCGGCATGAGTGAGACCCCTCCTGAGACGCCCGACTTCGACGCCATGACCCGCGACATCGCCGAGGTCCCCGCGGTCGAGGTGATCGTGACGGTCGCCGTCAACCTGATGAGCGCCGCCGCCGTGAAACTGGGGCTGACCGAGGAGGGCGACGCGCACAAGGACCTGGACGAGGCCCGGAAGCTGGTGCACGCGCTGGCCGGTCTGCTGGACGCCACGGCGACCGAGATCAGCTCGTTCCACGCGGCCCCGCTGCGCGACGGGCTGAAGTCGCTCCAGCTCGCCTTCCGCGAGGCCTCGCTCGTCGTCGACGAGCCGGGCCAGGGTCCGGGCGAGAAGTACACCGGCCCGGTCTACGGCTGAGCTACCCCCGCACGTACAAGGGCTCGCCCGGCGGCGTCGCCCCGGCCGGCAGCAGTGCCAGGTCGAGGCCGCGCACCAGGCGGGCCCTCAGTGTCTCGTCGGCGGCCAGGCGCTCGGCGACGGCCCGGGCGGCCACGGCCGGGTCGGCCCCGGGGTCCAGGAGCAGCGCCAGCGTGCCGTCGGCCGGTCCCGGCCCGAGGTGGGCCCGCAGCACGGCGGGCTCGGCGGCCATGGCGGCGCGTACCGCCTCGGCGACGGCCGGGTCGGCCAGCGGATCGGTGGTCGTACGCCCCTCGGCCAGCGCCAGCAGCACCGCGCCGGTCACCTCGAACGGCACCGGTCCGGCCAGGTCCAGGACCACCGTGTCCGCCTTCTCGTGCGCGGCGGCCCGCAGCGCCTGGTGCACGGGTACGGCGACGGGCCGGGCGGCGGGGTCCCAGCGGGCGAGCGACTCGGTGGACGTGAACGCGGGCAGGGCGGTGCGGTCGCCGGCCTTCAGCGTCGGTACGGCCATGTCGCTGGTCTTCTCGCGGCGCAGCCCGTCCGCGTCCTCCTCGACCTCGCCGAGCACGGCCACGACGGGCACCAGCAGCCGGGCGCCCTTGAGGGCCTCCAGCACGGGTGCCAGGGCGGTGCGGTCCTCGGCCCAGGCGGCGAGCGCCGCGCTCAGCCGGGGGTCGGCGGAGCCGTCGTCGTCGGAGAACGCGGAGTCGGGGATGTTCTTGTTCGCCACGGTCCCCGACCCTATCCGGGCACGGACGGCGGTTCTCACCCGCCTCTCAGGGATCTCTCACCGGCGTTTGACGTCCGTCCCACGGGGCGCACAGGCACCGCCCGGAGCATCGCGGGCATGCATTCCTCCAGAACCCGGCGGGCCCGCCGGGCCGGGCGGCGTCGCGCACCCGTGTACGCCGCTCTGGTCGCGTTCGTCGTCGTGGGCGGTACGGCAGCCGGGGCGGTGTACCGGCAGGGGCACGCGCATCCCGGCGCGGGCGGCGCCGTATCGTCGTCGGCTCCGGCGTCCGGGGGCGGGGAGGCAGCGATGGAGACGGTGGAGCCGGTCGTGGACCGTGACGCGCTGCTGGCCGGGGCCATGGCGTCGGTGACCGTACCGGACGGCGCCGAGGTGTCGGTGGCGGTGCTCGACCCGGGCTCCGGCGAGGGCGCCGGGTACGGCACGGGTGTCTTCGACACGGCGAGCATCGTCAAGGTGGACATCCTGGCGGCGCTGCTGCTCCAGGCGCAGGACGCGGGGCGCTCGCTGACCACCGCCGAGGAGGCGTACGCCGGCGCGATGATCGAGAACAGCGACAACGACTCGGCGTCGGCCCTGTGGCGGACGATCGGGGCGGCGGAGGGGCTGGACGCGGCGAACGAGCGTTTCGGGCTCACCCGCACCGCGGGCGGCGAGGGCGCTCTGTGGGGGCTGACCCAGACCACGGCCGCCGATCAGGTCGCGTTGCTGCGGCAGCTGTTCGTGGCGGACGGCTCGGAACTGGACGCGTCGTCCCGGGAGTACGCGCAGGGGCTCATGGGGCGGATCGCCGACGGGCAGCGGTGGGGTGTGTCGGCGGCGGCCGACGGCGCCGGCGGGTGGGCGCTGAAGAACGGCTGGCTGCGGCGCAGTACCACCGGGCTGTGGGTGGTCAACAGCATCGGCCGGGTCACCTCGGGCGGGGACGACCGGCTGGTGGCGGTGGTGACGCGGGGCAGCGCGACGCAGGCGGAGGGGATCGCGCTGACCGAGGCGGCGGCGCGGGCGGCGGTGTCCGTGTTCACCGGGGAGGACGGTGCCGTTCCCGCTCAGAAGTCCTCGTAGCGTGTGCGGCGGCCCCGCCACAGGACGACGGCCGCGACGATCAGGACGCCGCCCGCGCCGCCCGCCAGGGGTGCGGCCCAGGCCGAGGCGCCGTCGCCGGAACCGGCGGTGTCCGGGCCGGGGCCGAAGTACTTCTCGCCGTACGCCGCCGGCTTCAGTCCCTCCGGCTCCAGCCGTCCGGCCGCCTCGATGGCGGCGGCGGGGTCGACGAACCCGTAGCCGCGGGAGTCGTCGCGGCCCTCGGCGGGGGCGTTGCGGGCGGTGTCCTCCAGGAGGCCCTTGATCTGGGCCGGGGTGAGGTCCGGGTGGGCCGACTTGACCAGGGCGGCGGCTCCGGAGACGAACGCGGAGGCGGCGCTGGTGCCCCAGCCCTCGTAGTAGCGGTGGTCGGGGTCGGCGATGATCACGTCGACGCCGGGTGCGCTGACCGTGGCGTACCAGCGACGGGTGGAGAAGGAGGCGCGGGTGCCGTAGCGGTCGACGGCGGTCGCGGCGATCACGCCCGGGTAGGCGGCCGGGTAGGAGATGTGGTCGCCCTTCTCGCCTCCGTTGCCGGCCGAGGCGACGACGACCACGCCCTGCTTCAGGGCGTACTGGATGGCCTCGTCCTCGGCGGGCTCGGGGTGGGCGGAGGCGGAATCGTCGCCCAGGGAGAGGTTGATGATGTCGGCACCGTGGTCGGCGGCCCAGCGGATGCCCTCGGCGAGGGCGTTGCCGCGGGTCTTGCGGGCCTTGGCGCGGGAGGGGTCGCCGTCCTCCAGGATCACGCGCAGGGGCAGGATCCTCGTCTCCGGGGCGACGCCCATGACGCCCTCGGCGTTGCCGGGCCCGTGGCCGTGACCGGCGATGATCCCGGCCATCGCGGTGCCGTGCCGGGCCCAGGCGCGGTCGCCCTCGCGCGCGCCGAAGCCGACCAGGTCCTTGCCGGCGAGGACGTTGTCCACCAGGTCGGGGTGGTCGGCCTCGACGCCGGTGTCCAGGACGGCGACGGTGACGCCCGCGCCCTTGGTGGTGCGCCACGCCTGCTGGGTGTGCAGGGCGTCCAGGGCCCACTGCTGGGCGCGGATGCCGTCGGCGTGCGCGGCGGGCGCCGGGACGAGGACGAGGGCGGCGGCGAGGAGGAGGCTCAGGGCCCCCGTCCTGCGGATCCCGGCGCTGGTCACCGCGGGGGCGGCGGGGTTCACGGCGGTGCGGGCTCTCTTCACGACGGACGCTCCGTGGCCGGGCCGACGTTCTTGCGCAGGGCGCGTTCGACGCGGTCGGCGAGGCCCTGCGCCTCGTGGCCGAGACCGGCCTGGGCGGGGGCCGAGGTGGCGCCGGACTCCATGGCCTCCTCGGCGGGCTCCGGCTCGTCGACGGCACGGCCGTCGGCCCAGCCGGAGACGGCGTAGACGACGACGGGGCCGTCGGTGAGGACGGACACCGTCCAGGAGGCCCGCTGGGGTGCGCCGAAGCCGGCGGCGACGGTGTCCTTCGCGGCGTACGGCAGCGGCACGAGGTCCCCTCGGCGGCCGAGGTCCTCCTTCTCGAACCGGTCCGCCAGCGAGGTCATGGCGGCGGCGTCGGCCTTGGTGAAGAGCAGGCCGACGGTGGTGACGTGGCTCCGGGTGGCGTCCGTGTAGGTGGCGCGCAGCAGACGCCGGCAGCCGACGGGGTCGAGGGCCTTGGCCAGCAGCGGGTCGAAGGCGCCCGCGCAGTCGCTGTCCGGCGCGACGGCGATCCGCGTCCAGGTCCGGTCGGCTCCGCCCGGTCCGGCGCCCTGCCCCTGCACGGTGGGCGGGAACAGCTGGTCGACCGGCGTGCTGTGCCACAGGTCTCCGGCCTCGGTGAACGCGCTGCGCGCGCCGCCGTCACCGGAGTCCCCGGCGAGCCAGCTGCCGGTGCCGGCACCGGTGACCAGCCCCAGCCCCAGCACGAGGCAGACGACGGCGGCCACGGCCCGGGCCCGCCCGCGCCCGCCGAGCGGTCGCGGCCGGGCGTGCTCGTCGTAGCCCTCGGGGTCCCCGAACGAGACCCGCGGGCGACCGCCACCGGTCGTCATCGGGGCGCTCCAGGACAGTGCGGGGTCGGGGGCAGCAGCGCGGTCCGCCGGGCGGGAGGCGGGGCGCGGTGGTGACGCGGGGTCGGCGTCCGGTTCCGCCGGGATCGGGCGCAGGCGCCGGGTCGTCTCCGGCGGGGTCCGCGGGGGAGCGACGGGGCGGTGGGGCGGCGCCTGCGGGGGCGTGACCGGGTGGTGGGGCGGCGCCTGCGGGGCGGTGCGGCCGCCTGGGGGCTGCCCTTCCCGGGGCGCGGTGGGACCAAGGGGTGGGGACGGCGACGCGTTGCCGCCGCGCGGGGGCCCCGCCGGGGCGCCGGGGACGCCGGGCACGGGCGCGTCGGTACGACGGGGCGAAGGCGGAACCGGGCGGTGGACGTGCCGCGCGCCGCTCCCTTCCGGAGTCCCGCGGCCGACGGACGGCGGGGTGTCGGGGAAGCGGGCGGAGGCGCGGGGCGGCGGGGGTGCGGGCTCGTCGGCCCGGGAGCCGGCGAGACGGAAGCGCGGGGGGCGGGGCCGGGCACCCGGGTCCGGGGCGTGGGGACCGCCGTCCCGACGCGGTGCGGACGATCCGACGGCGCGGCCGTCGGCGCCCGGGGCGGCGGACGCGTCCGCCGGGGCCGGCTGCCTCGCCGTACGCGGCCCGTGGGTGCCGTCGCCGCCGGGGGCCGGGGACGCGTCGGAGCCCCCGGGGGAGTCGGAGCGCCGGGCGTGCGGGGCGCGTGCCTCCGTGTGCCGTGGGGTGGTGGGGGGCACCGCGTCCGGGGGGCGCCGGTCCGTTCCGCCCGCTGCACCGCCGCGCGCCACCGGCGCCTGTGCCGGGCGCGGCGGCGTGCCGGGGCGCGGGCGGGCTGCCGGGTACGGCGGGGTGCCGGGTCGCGGTGGGACGTCCGGGCGGGGCGCAGGGCCGGGAGGGTGCGAGGGACCGGGAGCCGGTGGGACGTCCGGCCGCGGCACAGTACCGGGACGCGGCGCAGTACCGGAACAGGGCGCAGTACCGGGACGCGGCGGAACGTCCGGGCGGAGCGGGGCGCCGGGAGAGTGCGGGGCGTCCGGACGCGGCGGGGCGCCGGGAGGACGCGAGGAACCGGGAGCCGGCGGTACGTCCGGCCGCGGCGCAGCACCGGGACGCGGCGCAGCACCGGAACGCGGCGGAACGTCCGGGCCGGGCGGGGCACCGGGGTCGCGCGAGGTACCGGCACGCGGTGGGGTCTCGGGGCGCGGCGGGGTCCCGGGGCGTGAGGAGAGGGAGGCGCGGCGCGCTTCCGTGCTCATGCACCCCCCGTTTCCTCGGGCCCGGCCGCTTCTCCGACGCGGGCCGGTGATGTGGTCCCCTGCCCCGGCCCGGCTCGGAGCGATCCGTCCCGGGCACGCATACCCGCTCGGGAGGACCGCCATCCCGGGCGCGGGCCGCGCGGGCCCTGCGACTCGGGGGCCGTGCCGCCGTGCGTGCGCGTCACTCTACGGCGTGGCACCGCCCGGCGGGGAACCAGTGCGCGCGCACGCGGCATTGGCCCGGAACGTCCCCCTACCCTGCGGTAATCCCGTCTGGCAGGCTGCCTCCATGACTGCGCGCGCCGGTGACCGGGCCCGTTACGACCGGGCCGCCGCCCATCTGGACGCCCCCGTGGCGATCGTCGACCTGGAGGCCTTCGACGCGAACGCGGACGACCTGGTCCGCCGGGCCGGCGGGAAGCCGATCCGGGTCGCCAGCAAGTCCGTACGCTGCCGGGCCCTGCTCGAACGGGTCCTGGCGTCGGACGGTTTCGCGGGCGTCATGTCGTTCACGCTGGCCGAGTCCCTGTGGCTGGCGCGGTCCGGTTTCGAGGACGTGCTGCTCGCCTATCCGTCGGCGGACCGCGCCCGCTACGCCGAGCTGACCGCCGATCCCAAGCTCGCCGCCGCCGTCACCGTGATGGTCGACGACCCGGCGCAGCTGGACCTCATCGACGCGGCGCGCGACGGCGGCCGGGAGGCCGTCCGGGTCTGCCTGGAGCTGGACACCTCGTTGTGGCTGCTCGGCGGACGGGTGCGGGTGGGCGCGAGGCGCTCCCCGCTGCACTCCCCCGCCCAGGTCGCCGACCTGGCCCGTGCGGTGGCCCGTCGGCCGGGGTTCGAGGTCGTCGGCATCATGGCGTACGAGGGCCATGTCGCCGGGGTCGGGGACGCGGTGGCGGGACGGCCGCTGCGGTCCCGGGCGGTGCGGCTGATGCAGGCCGCCGCCCGCCGGGAACTCGCCGAACGGCGGGCCGCGGTGGTGCGGGCGGTACGGGCCGTGGTGCCCGGCCTGGAGTTCGTCAACGGCGGCGGCACGGGCAGCGTGCAGCACACCGCCGCGGAGGAGGCGGTCACGGAGATCGCCGCCGGCTCCGGACTGTACGTGCCGCGGCTGTTCGACAACTACACGTCGTTCCGGGGCCGCCCGGCGGCGCTGTTCGCCCAGCCCGTCGTCCGGCGTCCGGGAGTGGGGGTGGTGACCGTGCTCGGCGGCGGCTACCCGGCCTCCGGCGCGGCCGGCGCCGACCGGCTGCCGGAGCCGTACCTCCCCGAAGGGCTGCGCTACGACCCGCAGGAGGGCGCCGGCGAGGTGCAGACGCCGCTGCTCGGCCCGCCCGCCGACGACCTGCTCATCGGCGACAAGGTGTGGTTCCGGCACGCCAAGGCCGGTGAGCTGTGCGAGCGGTTCGACGCGCTGCACCTGGTGGAGGGGGACGCGGTGACGGCGACGGTGCCGACGTACCGGGGCGAGGGGCAGACCCACCTGTAGGCCGGCCCGGTCAGCCCGTCGGACCGATGCCGCTGCCCACGCCGCCGCCCGTGTCCGCGTCGCCGACGGGCCGGATGCCCTTGGTGATCCGCTCCATGTCGGCCAGGGGCGGCCCGTCCTCGCCGGCGTCGAAGACGTAGCGGACGAGGATCGGGGACTCGGTGCCGACGGTGGAGGGGAACACCAGCGACTGCACGTAGCCGCCGGGCCCCTCGGCCGTCCTCACCCGCCAGCGCACGTGGTACCCGGCGCGGCCGGCGACGGCGACCGGTCCGGCTGCCACCTCCTCGTGGGACTCGATGCCGCCGAAGGGCTCGTTGCCGATCAGGTCGCGGTCGTAGGCGTCGTCGGCCGCGTCCTCGATGCCCTGCTCGGCGAGGGCCTTCGGGGAGGACTCGGCGTTCGCCGTGACGGTGCGGGAGACGACGAGGCCGTGCCGGCACACGCCGCCGTCGGCGGGGCAGTCGTAGGTGCCGTCCGTGGTCATCACGACGTCGTCCTCGGCGACGCGCTGCGGCCGGACCCAGCCGTCCGGCAGGGGGAAGGTGATGCCGTTGAGCTGGTCCTCGACCAGCGTCGGGGCGTCGGAGGAGGGCGGCGGAGAGGCCGGCGTCGCGCTGCCCGGCGACGGGCCGGTGGGGGCCGCGGTGGCCGGCGGGGTGCGCGCCTGCGGATCGCCGCCGTCCTCGGTGAGGACGAACACGCCGGCGACGATCGCCGCGACCAGCACGGCGGCGGTGACGGCGACGGCCTTCGCGCGCCCGGTGCCGCCGGCGGGCCGCCGCCCCGGGTGGTCGCCGGTGCACAGCGGCACGGTCGGCGCCGGGCCGGGCCGCACCGGGTGCGGCGGCACCGGCGCCGGGTGCGCCCCGTGGCCGGTCGGCCCGGGTGTCCGCCGGTGCTCCGTCCAGGCCGCTCCGTCCCACCAGCGTTCCTGGTGGGGGGCCGACGGGTCGGGGTACCAGCCGGGCGGCGGTGTCATGCTCATCCCGGCACTGTAGGGCGCCGTTCGCGGCCGTCTACAGCGGTGTGACGTACGCCCCGGAGATTCCGCCGTCCACGAGGAAGTCGGTGGCGTTCACGAAGGAGGAGTCGTCGCTGGCCAGGAAGGCGACGGCGGCGGCGATCTCCTCGGCCTCGGCGAAGCGGCCGACCGGGATGTGGACGAGGCGGCGCGCGGCCCGCTCCGGGTCCTTGGCGAACAGCTCCCGCAGGAGCGGGGTGTTCACCGGGCCGGGGCAGAGGGCGTTGACGCGGATGCCCTCCCGCGCGAACTGCACGCCCAGCTCCCGGGACATGGCGAGGACGCCGCCCTTGGACGCGGTGTACGAGATCTGGCTGGTGGCGGCGCCCATCCGCGCCACGAACGACGCGGTGTTGATGATGGACCCCCTGCCCTGGCGCCGCATGTACGGGAGGGCGGCCTTGCAGCACAGGTAGACGGAGGTCAGGTTGACCTCCTGGACGCGCCTCCACGCCTCCAGGCCGGTCTCCAGGATGGAGTCGTCGTCCGGCGGCGAGATACCGGCGTTGTTGAACGCGACGTCGACACTGCCACAGGTGTCGTACGCGGTCCGGAACAGCGTCTCGACCTGCGCGGGATCGGTGACGTCGGCCTTGACGAAGGTGCCGCCGGTCTCCCCGGCCGCCGCCCTGCCCCGGGCCTCGTCCACATCGCCGCAGACGACGTGCGCGCCCTCGGAGGCGAGCCGGCGGGCGGCGGCGAGGCCGATGCCGCTGCCCGCTCCGGTGACGACGGCGGTACGGCCGACGAGCCTGCGGCAGACGATGTCTTCGCTCACTGGGCGGGGTCCTCCGTGCTCGACGGGACGTTGGCGATGAAGACGTTCTTGGTCTCGGTGAAGGCGGTCAGCGCGTCCGGGCCGAGTTCGCGGCCGAGGCCGGACTGCTTGAACCCGCCGAACGGCGTCCAGTAGCGGACGCTGGAGTGGGAGTTGACGGACAGGTTCCCGGCCCGCACCGCCTGGGAGACGCGCAGGGCGCGGCCGACGTCCCGGGTCCAGACCGAACCGGACAGTCCGTAGTCGGTGGCGTTGGCCAGGCGGATCGCGTCGGCCTCGTCCTCGAAGGGCAGGACGACGGCGACGGGCCCGAAGACCTCCTCGACGGCCACGCGCGCGTGCGGGTCGACGCCGGTGAGGACGGTGGGCGGGAACCAGAAGCCGGGGCCGCCCCCGGGGGCCTTGCCGCGGATGCCGTCGGCGTCCTCGGGGACGTAGGACCGGACGCGGTCCAGCTGGGCCCGGGAGATCAGCGGGCCCATGTCGGTGCGCTCGTCGGCCGGGTCGCCGACGCGGACGGACTCGATCGCGGGGGCGAGGAGGCCGAGGAAGCGGTCGTACACCGTGCGCTGGACGAGGACGCGGGTGCGGGCGCAGCAGTCCTGGCCGCAGTTGTCGAGGAAGGACATGGGCGTGGCCGCCGCGGCCGCCTCGATGTCGGCGTCGGCGAAGACGATGTTGGGGCTCTTGCCGCCGAGTTCGAGGGTGACGGGTTTGAGGAGGGCGGCGCCCTTGGCCGCCACCTGCCGGCCCACGGCCGTGGATCCGGTGAAGACGATCTTGGCGACGCCCGGGTGGGCGACGAGCGCGTCACCGGTGACGGCCCCGTGTCCGGGCAGCACCTGGAAGAGGCCGTCGGGGAGTCCGGCCACGAGGCCCAGTTCGGCCAGGCGCAGTGCGGTCAGCGGGGTGGTCTCGGCGGGCTTGAGCAGGACCGCGTTGCCCGCCGCGAGCGCCGGCGCGGTGCCCCAGGCCGCGATCGGCATCGGGAAGTTCCAGGGTGCGACGACGCCGACGACGCCGAGCGGTTCCAGGAGCGTCACGTCCAGCCCGCCGGCGACCGGGATCTGCCGTCCGGTGAGCCGCTCCACTCCCCCGGCGGCGTAGTCGAGCAGGTCCCGGACGTTGCCGGCCTCCCAGCGCGCGTTGCCGAGGGTGTGCCCGGCCTCGCGGACCTCCAGCCGGGCCAGCTCCTCCAGGTGTCCGTCGACGGTGGCGGCGAACCGCCGCAGGAGCCGCGCGCGGTCGCCGGGGGCGAGGGCGGCCCAGGTGGCCTGCGCCCGCGCGGCCCGTACGACGGCGGCGTCCACATCGGCCGCGGAGGCGGCGGGGACGGTGGCGAGGACCTCTTCGGTGGCGGGGTTGAGCACCCGCAGCTCGTCGGTCAACGGGGACCTCACATGCGTTCGAAGGAGCGGCGCAGCTCCCAGTCCGTGACGGCGGCGTCGTGGGCGTCCAGTTCGACGCGTGCCATGTTGCGGTAGTGGGCGACGACCTCGTCCCCGAAGGCGGCCTCGGCGAGGGCGCTCCTCCCCCAGAGTGCGGCGGCCTCGCGCAGGGTGGTCGGGACGTGCGCGAACCCGGCGGTGTAGGCGTTGCCCGGGCACGGCTCGGGCAGTTCCAGCCGCTGCTCGATCCCGTGCAGCCCGGCCGCCACCATGCCCGCCACCGCGAGGTACGGGTTCACGTCGCCGCCGGGCAGCCGGTTCTCGAACCGCAGGGAGCTGCCGTGGCCGACGACCCGCAGGGCGCAGGTGCGGTTGTCGTGCCCCCAGGCGACGGCGGTCGGGGCGAAGGACCCGGGCTGGAACCGCTTGTAGGAGTTGATGTGGGGGGCGTACAGGAGCGAGAACTCGCGCAGCGCCGCGAGCTGTCCGGCGAGGAAGTGCCGCATGACCTCGGACATGCCGCCCTCCCGGTCACCCGGCATGACGCTGGTGCCGTCCGCGTCGGTGAGGGAGAGGTGGATGTGGCAGGAGTTGCCCTCGCGCTCGTTGTACTTGGCCATGAAGGTGAGGGACATGCCCTCCTGGGCGGCGATCTCCTTGGCGCCCGTCTTGTAGACGGCGTGCTGGTCGCAGGTGACCAGGGCCTCGTCGTAGCGGAAGACGATCTCGTGCTGGCCGGGGTTGCACTCGCCCTTGGCGGACTCGACGGTGAGGCCGGCGCCGGCCATCTCGTTGCGGATGCGGCGCAGCAGGGGCTCGATGCGGCCGGTGCCGAGGACCGAGTAGTCGATGTTGTACTGGTTGGCCGGGGTGAGGCCGCGGTAGTTCGCGTCCCAGGCCTGCTCGTAGGTGTCCCGGAAGACGATGAACTCCAGCTCCGTGCCGACCTGCGCGGTGAGGCCGTGCCCGGCGAGGCGCTCCAGCTGGCGGCGCAGTATCTGGCGGGGCGCGGCGGGCACCGGGGAGCCGTCCTGCCAGGCCAGGTCGGCGACGGCCATCGCCGTGCCCTCGTTCCACGGCAGCCGGCGCAGGGTGTTCGCGTCGGCGTGCAGGGCGAAGTCGCCGTAACCGCGGTCCCAGGAGGACATCGCGTAGCCGTCGACGGTGTTCATGTCGGCGTCGACGGCGAGGAGGTAGTTGCAGCCCTCGGTGCCGTGTTCCAGGACCTCGTCGAGGAAGAAGCGCGCGGCGAACCGCTTGCCCTGGAGGCGCCCCTGCATGTCGGGGAAGGCCAGGACGACGGTGTCGATCTCACCGCCCGCGACGAGGGCGTGCAGTTCCTCGACCCCGAGTGGGGCTGTGCGGTCTGGCACCGGGAGAGCCTCCTTGTGACCGGGAGCCATAAGGTATGACCGGGAACCATTGCTTGGGAAGGGGGCGCGGCCGCATGTCCGGGGAAGCCGGTTCGAGCGTGACGGACCGGCTGGCACCGGTGCTGCGGACGGTGCGGGCCGGCAACGGCTTCGAGGAGGCGCTGGAGCAGATCCTCCAGGTCGTGCGGCTGGGGCTGGTGGCCGCGGGCGAGCGGCTGCCGGCCGAGCGGGAGCTGGCGGAGCGGCTGGGGATCAGCCGGGTCACGCTGCGCGAGGTGCTGCGGGTGCTCCGGGACCAGGGGCTGGTGGAGGCCCGGCGCGGCCGGTACGGCGGAACGTTCGTGCTGCCGCGGGCGGACGCGGGCGGTGAGGACGAGCTGCGGCGCCGGGTCGCCGGGGTCGACCTCGAGGACGTCCTGCGCTTCCGCGAGGTGCTGGAGGCGGGGGCGGCCGGGCTGTGCGCGGCGCACGGGCTGACGCACGCCGGGGCGGCGCGGCTGCGCGCGGCGCTGGCCTGCACGCAGGACGCGCCGCCGGCCTCGTACCGGCGGCGGGACACGATGCTGCACCTCGCCCTCGCCGAGCTGTGCGGCTCACCGGCCCTGGCCGCGCAGTACGCCGCCGTCCGGGCCACGCTCAACGGCCTGCTGGACTGCATCCCGCTGCTGGTGCGCAACCTGGAGCACTCCCAGCGCCAGCACACCGCACTCGTGGCGGCGGTGCTCGACGGCGACGCGGGCGGGGCACACGAGATCGCGCGGGAGCACTGCGCGGGGACGGCGGCGCTGCTGCGCGGGTTCCTGTCGTGAACGTCGTCCGGGAGGGGCCTACCGCGCCGGTGACGCGGGGCAAGGGTATGAGGACAGTCCACTGGGTGGAGGCCGGATGGCGGACAGGCCACTGATCGGGGTCAGTACGTACCTGGAGACCGGGGCGCGCTGGGGTGTGTGGGAGCTGGAGGCGGCGCTGCTGCCGGCCGGGTATCCGCGGCTCGTGCAGCGGGCGGGCGGACTGGCCGTGATGCTCCCGCCGGACGCGCCGGAACACGCCGCCGCCACCGTCGCCCGCCTCGACGCACTGGTGATCGCGGGCGGCCCGGACGTGGAGCCGGCCCGCTACGGTGCCGAGCCGGACCCGCGCACCGGCCCGCCCGCCCGGGCCCGGGACACGTGGGAACTGGCGCTCGTCGAGGCGGCCCTGGCGGCCCGCGTCCCGCTGCTCGGCGTCTGCCGGGGCATGCAGCTGCTGAACGTCGCCCTGGGCGGCACCCTCGTCCAGCACATCGAGGGGCACGCCGAGGCGGTGGGCGTGTTCGGCGGCCACCCGGTCGCGCCGGTGCCGGGGACGCTGTACGCCGGTGTCGTCGGCGAGGAGGTGTTCGTGCCGACGTACCACCATCAGGCAGTGGACCGCCTCGGCTCGGGCCTCGTCCCGTCGGCCCACGCGGCCGACGGGACCGTGGAGGCCCTGGAACTGCCGTCCGCCCCGTCCTGGGTCCTGGGCGTGCAGTGGCATCCGGAGATGGGCGAGGACGTACGGGTGATGCGGGCCTTGGTGGAGGCGGCGCGGCCGGGCCGGGGACCGGCCCACGGACCGGGTCGCGGGTGAGGCGGCCCGGTACCGGCCCCGCTCCTCGCCGCCCCGCTCAGGCCCGCGTCAGCGACAGCAGATGACGGGCCGGACCGGTCGGGCGGTGGCCCGTGGGCCAGACCGCTCGCAGGTCGCGGGCCAGGGCGACGTCCGCCACGGGCACGCTCACCAGGCGCCGGGTCGCGAGTTCCTCGCCGACGGCGAGTTCGCTGAGGACGGAGGGGCCCGCTCCGCTCACCGCCGCCGCCTTCACGGCGGTGGTCGACGACAGCTCGATCAGGGGGCGGGCCAGGCCGCCCAGCGCCGCGTCCAGGACCTGCCGGGTGCCCGAGCCCTTCTCCCGCAGGATCAACGGGGTCGCCGCCAGTTCCGCCGCCTCCAGCGGGCGCCGGCGGCGGGCCCAGGGATGGCCCGGTGCCGTCACGACGATCAGGCGGTCGCGGGCGATGACGGCCGAGTCGAGGCCCGCCGGGACGCTCACCCCCTCCACGAAGCCCAGGTCGGCCTCGTCGGACAGCAGGCGCTCCGCCACCGCGGCGGAGTTCCCGGCGAGCAGGGACACCGCGGTGTCCGGCAGCTGGGTCCGCAGCGCGACCAGCCACCCCGGCAGCAGGTACTCGGCGATCGTCATGCTCGCCGCCACCCGCAGCCGCGAGTCCCGCCGGTCCCGCAGCGCCTGTGCTCCCGCGTCGAACGCCTCGGCGGCCTCCACGATCCGGCGTGCCCAGTCCGTGACCAGCGCACCGGCGTCGGTGAGCCGGGAGCCGCGCGGCGAACGGTCCACCAGGGCGACCCCCAGCTGACGCTCCATCGAGCGGATGCGGCTGCTGGCGGCCGGCTGGGTGACCCCCAGCTCGCGCGCCGCCCCGCCGAGGCTGCCCAGCCGCGCCACCGCCAGCAGCAGCTCCATGGCCCCGAGGTCCGGCACCCGGTGCGCCAGGGACCCCGCCACGTGCCGCTCCCGTGCGTCCTGCCCGCCCTCTGCACCGCCGGTACCGCGCGTCCTGCTGCTCATAACCTCAGCTTATGTCCTCATAGGGACGGGGTCCCTGGCCGGCGGCTTCGGCCGCCGGGAGCCTGGACGCATGGTCACCGCAGCCCAGCCCCTCCTGCCCGCCGTCGCCCCGGCCCGGCGTGTTCCCGCCGTCCGTCACCTCGGGCCCAACTGGTACGCCTGCGTCATGGGGACCGCCGTCGTCGGCACCGCGGGAGCCTCGCTCCCCCTGCACGTACCCGGGTGGCGCGCCGTCTGCACCTCGTTCTGGACGCTGTCCCTCGTCCTGCTGGGGGCCCTGCTGGTGGCCCGGTCCCTGCACTGGCTCCACCACCGCGACCAGGCCCGCGCCCATCTGCTCGACCCGGCCGCGGCCCCCTTCTACGGCTGTCTGTCGATGGCGTTCCTGTCCGTCGGCGGCGGTGCCGTCGTTGTGGGCCGGGACTGGATCGGCACCCCCGCGGCGGTCGCCCTGGACGCGGTGCTGTTCACCGTGGGTACGGCCGTCGGGCTCGCGGCCGCGGTCGCGGTGCCGTACCTGATGGCCGTACGCCACCGGATCGGGCCCGGGCAGGCCAGCCCGGTGTGGCTGCTGCCGCTCGTCGCGCCCATGGTCTCGGCGGCCGTCGGGCCGCTGCTGGTCGTGCACCTCCCGCCGGGACAGCCGCGTGAGACGCTGCTGCTGGCCTGCCTCGCGATGTTCGGGATGAGCCTGCTCGCGACGCTGGTGACGCTGCCGGTGATCTTCGGCCGGCTGCTCACCGGCGGCCCGCTGCCGCTCGCGCTGACCCCGACGCTGTTCCTGGTCCTGGGCCCGCTCGGCCAGTCGACGACCGCCGTGGGCGCCTTCGCGGAGGTGGCACCGGGGGTCGTGCCGGGCCCGTACGGCGAGGGATTCGCGGTCTTCGCGGTCCTGTACGGCGTGCCCGTGACGGGCTTCGCGCTGCTGTGGCTGTGCCTCGCCACCGCGCACGTCGTGCGGGCCCGGCGCGCGGGCATGGGCTTCGCGATGACGTGGTGGTCGTTCACCTTCCCGGTGGGCACCTGCGTCACCGGCTCGCAGGCGCTGGCCCGGCTCACGGGGCTGGCCGCCTACGACGCGCTCACCGTGGTCCTCTACGTGGCCCTCGTCGTCGCCTGGGCCGTCGCCGCGGTGCGCACCGCGCGGGGCGTGGTCAGCGGCGCGCTGCTCGCAGAGCCGCGTCCAGGACCCGGGGCGCCCGGACCAGCGACGGCCCGTACCACGTGAGGCACCGCCCGTCGACGAGGGCGCAGGGCAGGCCGGGGAAGGCCTCGGGGCCGTCGTCGGCGGTGAAGCGGTACGGCTCGTCCGGCAGGACCACGACGTCCGGGCGGGCCGCCCGCAGTTCCTCGACCGGGACCCTCGGGTAGCGCTCGGCGTGTCCGGCGTACAGGTGGTCGACACCGAGGCGGGCCAGGACGTCGCCCGCGAAGGTGTCGCGGCCCAGCACCATCCAGGGCCTGCGCCACACCGGTACGACGGCCGTGCGGCGCCGCCCCGCGGGCGGGGAGGGCGGGGCCGACCAGGCCGCCTCCGCCTCGTCCAGCCACCGGGGCCGGGACGGCGCGCCGCAGGCGGTCAGCACCCGGTCCAGTTCGGTGAAGGCCTGCGGCACCGTGCGCACCTCGGTCACCAGCACCTCGACGCCCGCCGCGCGCAGGACGTCCAGGTCGGGCGGCCGGTTCTCCTCCTCGTTGGCGATCACCAGGTCGGGTGCGAGGGAGAGGATCCGGTCGGTGTCCGGGTTCTTGGTGCCGCCGATCCGGACGACGTCCAGACCGGCCGGGTGGGTGCACCAGTCGGTGGCACCGGCCGGCGCACCCGGGAGTGTCACGGCCACCGCCTCGGTCAGCGACGGAACCAGGGAGACCACCCTCACCGGCGTCCCCTCACCGGCGGGGCCCTTCCCGGACCGCCTCGATGTGCTCGGCGACGGCGACCACGACCAGCCGGGTGTCGGGCACCGTGGCCCGCCACCGGTGCCGCACCCCACCGGTGAGGTACAGCGTGTCGCCCCGCCCCAGCCGGTAGGCGCGGCCCTCCGCCTCGATCTCGACGGCACCCTCGGTGACGAACATCAACTGGTCGTTGCGGTACTGCAGTTCGCGCCCGGCCTCGTGGTCGCCGGTGAACTCGCTGGCGTGCATCTGGTGGTGTCCGCGCACCAGGGAGCGCACCCTGGGGGCCGGCTCCGGGTCGGGGTCCTCGGCCCGCACCACGTCCACGCTGCACGCGGGGTCGGCGGCGGCGAGCAGCTCCACGGCGGTGGTGCGCAGCGCGTCGGCCACCTTCTCCAGGGACGTCCGGCTGGGCCGCGCCCGGTCGTTCTCGACCTGGCTCAGGAAGGGCACGGACAGGCCGCTGCGCTCGGACACGACGGCGAGGGTGAGCTCCAGAGCCCGGCGCCGGCGCCGTACGGCCGCGCCCACCCGGAGGTGCTGATCTTTGTGGTCGCCCATCGCTCCGGCTCCCTCCTTCACCCGTCGTCGTACCGCCGCGGTGCCCCGGACCGGGCGCCGTCCTCCTGTGGAGTTCTCTGCACCCTACGCATGTTCGGCAAACCGTTACATGCGGCCGTCACATCGGCGTCACGCTGTGGTGGCCGGGACCTCACAGTTCTCGCCACCACCGGGCGCGCCCGCCAGCGGTTCCGGACGCCCTACCGGTTCCAAGGCGCGGGCGGTCCCCCGTGTTCCCGTCGGCCACTCCCGTCCCGGTGAGCGGAGGCCAGGGGCAGGGGGTGGCGCTCCGTGGTTGGCCGAATCCCGCCGTGTCCCGGCCCGGCACGGACCGAGGGGTGGACCCGCCGCGCTCCGTCAGGAGGCGCTTGCGGGCCCACCCCTCGGGGTGGCCGGTGCCGGACCGGTGCCGTGCCGTCGTGCTACTGCGGGGTCATCCGGCCGACCACGTCCGGGTGCTCCTCGAGCCAGGCCGCCACGGCTTCCTCCTCCTGGCCCTGACCGCGGTTCTTGATCTCGGCCTCCAGGCTGCCGAGCTCGTCCTCGCTCATGTGGAAGTCCTTGATCCACTCGGTGAGCTGCGGATACTGCTCGGGGAACTTCTTGCTGGAGATGGTGCGGATCGTGTTGCCCTCGCCGAAGGCCTTCTTGGGGTCCTTCAGCTTGGTCAGCTCGTACTCGCTGTACGCCCAGTGCGGCGACCAGAGGGTGACCGCGACCGGCTCCTTCTTGGCCAGGGCGCGCTTGAGCTCGGCCAGCATCGCCGGTGTGGAGCCGTCGACGACCGTGTACTCGTCCTCCAGGCCGTAGCCCGGCATGACCTCGTCCTTGAGCAGCTGCATCTCACCCGTGCCGGGCTCGATGCCGATGATCCTCCCGTCGAAGAGGTCGGCCTTGCCCTTGAGGTCCGCGAGGGACTCGACGTCCTTCACGTACGAGGGGACGGCGATCTCCAGCGAGGTCGGCTCGTACCAGGTGCCCAGGTCGGTCAGGTTGTCCTTGTTCTTCTCCCAGTAGTTCTTCTGGGCGTACGGCAGCCAGGCGTCGAAGTTGAGGTCGAGGTCGCCGGAGGCCAGGCCGGTGTAGACCGGGCCGACGTCCATCTGCTTCAGGTTCAGCTCGTAGCCGCGCCGCTCCAGGACGTTCTTCCACAGGTACGTGACGGCGATGTCCTCGTCCCAGGGGAACCAGGCGATGTCCAGCGGGCGCTTCGCCTCGGCGGGGGTGCCGCCGGAGCCGCCCTCGACCGGGGCGAGCTTGTCGACGAGGCCCGGGTTGGACTTCAGCCAGGTGCGCACGGCGTCCTGCTGCCTGCCCTTGCCCGCCTTGTTGATCTCGGCCTCGAGGCTGGTGAGCTGCTTCTCGGTCAGCTCGAAGTCCTTCAGCCACTGCGCGGCGGTCGGGTCGTCACCGGCGAAGCCCTTGCGGGACAGCGTGTGCACGCCGTCGCCCGCGCCCCAGGCGCCCTCGGGGTCCTTCAGCTTCTTCAGGTCGAGGTCGTTGTACGCCCAGTGCGGGGACCAGAGCGTGACGACGATCGGTTCCTTCTTGCTCATGGCCCGCTTCAGCTCGGCCAGCATCGCCGGGGTGGAGCTGTCGACGACCTCGTACTCCTGGTCCAGGCCGTACTCCTTGAGGACCTTGCTCTTCAGCAGGGCCATCTCACCGGCGCTGGACTCGATGCCGGTGATCTTCCCGCCGAACTCGTCGGCCCTCCCCTTGAGGTCCGCCAGCGAGTCGACGTCCTCCAGGTACGCGGGGACGGTCAGCTCCAGCGACGTCTCGTCGTACCAGGAGCCGAGGTCGTCGAGCCGGTCGCCGTACTTCTTCCAGTACTGCTCGTGGGTGGTCGGCAGCCAGGAGTTGGTGACGACGTCGATGTCGCCCTGCGCCAGGGAGGTGTAGAGCGGCCCGGCGTCGAACTGCTTGGCCTCCACCTCGTAGCCGCGCTGTTCGAGCATCTCCTTCCACAGGAAGGTGGAGGCGACGCCCTCGTCCCAGGGGACGTAGCCGAGGGTGACCTTCTTGCCCTGGCCGACGTTCTTGCCGCCGGCGACGTTCTCGGAGTCGCCGGAGCCGCCGAACACGCCCATTCCGCCGGCCACCAGGGCCAGGATCACGACGCCGACGACGGCGATCTGCGGGCGGGGACGGTAGGACCAGATCCTCAGGCCGCCCGCGGCCCGTGCCTTGGCCGCGGCACGCCGGCCGAGGGGCGAGACCTGGGTGCCCAGCGCACTGGTCATGCGGTCCAGGTAGATCGCCAGGATCACGATGGCGACACCGGCCTCGGAACCGAGGCCCACGTTGAGCTGGCCGATGGCCTCGTTGACGTCGCCGCCCAGGCCGCCGGTGCCGACCATGCCGGCGATCGCGGCCATGGACAGGCCGAGCATGATGACCTGGTTGACGCCCGCCATCACCGTCGGCAGCGCCAGCGGGAGCTGGACGCGCAGCAGGGTGTTGCCGGGAGTGGTGCCGAAGGCCTCGGCGGCCTCGACCAGCTCCTTGTCGACCTGGCGGATGCCCAGCTCGGTCATGCGCACGCCCGGGGCGAGCGCGAAGATCAGGGTGGCGACGATGCCCGCGGAGGCACCGGTGCCGAAGAACAGGATCGCCGGGATGAGGTAGATCATCGCGGGCAGCGTCTGCATGAAGTCCAGCACGGGCCGGACGAGGCCGCTGACCCGGTCGGAGCGGGCGGCCCAGATGCCCACGGGCACCGCGACGACGAGCGCGATGATGGTGGCCACCAGCACCAGCGCCAGGGTGATCATCGCGTTCTCCCACAGTTCCATGGAGACGATGAACGCGAATCCGAGGAAGGTGAGCACACCGGCGACCGTGCCGCGCAGCCAGAAGGCGATGATCGCGAGGATGCCGACGAGGAGCAGCGGTTCGGGCGCCTGGAGCACGGCGTTGATGCCGTCGTAGGTGCCGGTGAAGACGGTCTTGAGGAAGTCGAAGAGCCACGCGACGTGGGCGAGCAGCCAGTCGACGGCGCCGTTGACCCAGTCGCCGAGCGGAATCCTAGGCACGGGCCATCACCTTCTCCGGGCCCTTGTCACGCGGGGAGTCGCAGGTTCCGGCCTCGGCCTGCTCGTCGCCCATGAAGCCGACCAGGCGCCGGGAGGGGACGACGCCGACGAGTCCGCGGTCCCCGTCGAGCACCGCGACGGCGTGCGGCACCCGCGCGCTGATCGCGCACAGGTCCGTGAACGACGTCTCGGGCGCCGCCTTCTCGCACGCGCAGTCGGCCTCGTCGCCGCGCACCTCGGTCTCCATGACCGCGCCGGCGGTCAGGACGCGGGAGCGGTCGACGTCCTGGGTGAAGGAGGCGACGTAGTCGTTGGCCGGGCGTATCAGGATGTCCTGCGCCGTGCCCATCTGCACGATGCGGCCGTCCCGCATCACGGCGATGCGGTCGCCCAGCCGCATGGCCTCGTTCAGGTCGTGGGTGATGAAGACGATGGTCTTCTTCAGGGTCTTCTGGAGTTCGAGCAGCTGGTCCTGCATGTCCCGGCGGATCAGCGGGTCGAGGGCGCTGAAGGACTCGTCCATCAGCAGCAGGTCGGCGTCCGTGGCGAGCGCGCGGGCGAGACCGACGCGCTGCTGCATGCCGCCGGACAGCTCGTCCGGCCAGGACTTCTCCCAGCCGGCCAGGCCGCACAGGGCGAGCGCCTCGTCGGCGCGGCGTTCGCGCTCGGCGCGGGGCACGCCCTGCACTTCCAGGCCGTAGGCAGCGTTGTCACGGACGCTGCGGTGCGGGAAGAGCGCGAAGTGCTGGAAGACCATGCTGATCCGCCTGGAGCGGACCTCGCGCAGGCCGCGGTCGCCGAGTTCCGTCAGGTCCTGGCCCCCGTAGCGGACGTGCCCGGCGGTCGGCTCCAGCAGACCGTTGAGCATGCGCAGCAGCGTGGACTTGCCGGATCCGGACAGCCCCATCACGACGAAGATCTCGCCGGGCTCCACGGTGAAGGACGCATCGATGACGGCGGCCGTGGTCCCGTCGGCGCGCAGTTCCTCCCGGTCGGTGCCCTGACGCAGTCGTTCGACCGCCTGGCCCGGTTTTCTGCCGAACACCTTGTACAGGTTCTCGGCCTCTAGCCTCGCTGACACGCTTACCTCTTGGATCGGGGGCAGGGACAGGGGCGCGGAGGCTCGCTGGCACAAGGACTCGTCGGTGCGGGAACTCGTCACATCGAGGTCCCGCCGGTCCGAGGACTCACTGATCCGAAGACTCGCTAACAGTTGAATGCATCAACCAGCTCCGGCCCGGGTGCGCGCCTGCCCCCTTGCCCTCGACCCAAACACAAGAGTGACCCAGTTCACACACCCTCCACCGTGCACCCCCATCGCCTGCGGCATGATGCGAGGCGTGACCGGACGACTGATGCTCCTCGACACCGCCTCCCTCTACTTCCGCGCCTACTTCGGCGTACCGGACTCCGTGAAGGCCCCCGACGGCACGCCCGTCAACGCCGTGCGCGGACTCCTCGACTTCATCGACCGCCTGGTGAAGGACCACCGGCCCGGCCACCTGGTCGCCTGCATGGACGCCGACTGGCGACCGCACTGGCGGGTGGAGCTGATCCCCACCTACAAGGCGCACCGGGTGGCCGAGGAGACCGCGCAGGGCCCGGACACCGAGGAGGTGCCCGACACGCTCTCACCGCAGGTCCCGGTCATCGAGGACGTCCTCGACGCGCTCGGCATCGCCCGCGTCGGCGTGGCGGGGTACGAGGCGGACGACGTCATCGGCACCTACACCGCGCGGGCGAGGGGCCCGGTCGACATCGTCACCGGCGACCGGGACCTGTACCAGCTGGTCGACGACGCCCGGGAGGTGCGCGTGCTGTACCCGATCAAGGGCGTCGGCACCCTCGCCCTCACCGACGAGGCCGCGCTGCGCGAGAAGTACGGCGTGGACGGCCGCGGGTACGCCGATCTGGCGCTGCTGCGCGGCGATCCGAGCGACGGTCTGCCGGGCGTCGCGGGCATCGGCGAGAAGACGGCGGCCAAACTGCTCGCCGAGTTCGGCGACCTGGCGGGCATCCAGGCCGCCGTGGACGACCCGAAGGCGAAGCTCACCCCCTCCCAGCGCAAGCGGCTGACCGAGGCCCGGCCGTATCTCGCGGTCGCCCCCAAGGTCGTCCGGGTCGCCGGTGACGTCCCGCTGCCGGACGTCGACACGGCACTGCCCCGCGCCCCGCGCGACGCCGCGGCACTGGAGGGACTTGCGGCCCGCTGGGGTCTGGGCGGGTCGCTGCAGCGGCTGCTGGCGACGCTCGCGGCCTGAGCCGGGCGGTGCCGTCCGCGCAAGCATTGCCTGCACGCCGCATCGGAGCCCGCGAGAGGGGAAGCCGTACGCTGCGCGCGGGGCACACGGGAACGTACGGGGCGCGCCTCGACGGCGCGGCCGGCGGGGCGGGGTGCTAACTTAGGCATACCTAAGTAGAGAAATTCTCACGTAGGGAGCAGGGAGGCCGTCATGGCAGACCGTCCGGGACGCAAGCCGCGCAAGCCGCACACCGCACAGGTCGTCCGCACCGAGCGTCTGACCCCGCACATGCAGCGCGTGGTGCTCGGCGGCGAGGAACTCGCCGGGCTGCCGGCGGACACCTGCACCGACCACTACGTGAAGCTGCTGTTCGCCGCGCAGGGCGTGACCTACCCGGAGCCCTTCGACATGGAGCGGATCCGCGAGGAGTTCCCCCGCGACCAGTGGCCGGTGACCCGGACGTACACGGTGCGCCAGTGGGACGCCGAGCACCGCGAGCTGACGCTGGACTTCGTGCTCCACGGCGACGAGGGACTGGCCGGGCCCTGGGCCCGGCGCGTCCGGCCGGGCGAGACCGTCCGGTTCATGGGCCCCGGCGGCGCCTACGCCCCCGACCCCGCCGCCGACTGGCACCTGTTCGCCGGCGACGAGAGCGCCCTGCCCGCGATCGCCCGGTCCCTGGAGGCACTGCCCGACGGCGCCCGCGCCTTCGCCTTCGTCGAGGTCGACGGGCCCCAGGAGGAGCAGAAGATCGACTCCGACGTGCAGGTCGTCTGGCTGCACCGCGGCGACCGTCCGGTGGGCCAGACCCTGGTCGAGGCCGTGCGCGGCCTGGACTTCCCCGAGGGCCGGGTGCACGCCTTCGTGCACGGGGAGGCGGCCTGCGTGAAGGAACTGCGCAAACTGCTGCGGGTGGAGCGCGGCATCCCCCGCGAGGACCTCTCCATCTCCGGTTACTGGCGCCTGGGCCACAACGAGGACGGCTGGCAGGCGTCCAAGCGGGACTGGAACGCCCGCGTCGAGGCGGAGCAGGAAGGCGCCGCACCGGCGGCGTAGCCCTCCCCGCGGCCACCGCCCGGGCCCGCGGGGCGGTCCCGCGCGGGCGCACGGCGCGGATCGGCACCACGCGGCACCGCACCGGAAGACGCGCGCACGGCGCCGCGTGCTCGCCGCACCCCGCCGGCCGGCCGCGCCGGTGGCCGGACCCGCTGCTCAGTCGCCGCGTACGCGCGCGTGCAGGTGCATGTCGTGCCAGCCGTCGGGATGGAGCAGGGCACTGCGCTTGGTGCCCTCCAGGGCGAACCCGGCCTTCCGCGCGACCCCGCAGGAGGCCTCGTTGGCGACGGCGTGCGTGAGTTCCAGGCGCTGGAAGCCGATCTCGTCCAGGGCCCAGCGGGCCAGCGCCCTGGTGGCGCGGGCGGCGACGCCCCGGCCGCGGGCGGCCGCCGTCGTCCAGTAGGCGACCTCGGCCACCGCGTCGCCTAGCTCCACCTCCCGCAGGGCGACCCGCCCGAGCAGCCGGTCGCCGTCCGCGTCGGCGACGGCCCACTGGGCGTTCCGCTCCCGGCCCCAGCCCTGCTGCCACTCGGTGATCCAGCCACGTACCTCCTCCTCGGAGTCGGCGGTGCGGATGTGCCACTGGCGCATCACCGGGTCCTGGAAGGCCGCGTGGACGGCGGGCGCGTCCTCGGTGCGCCACGGGCGGAGCACCAGCCCGTCGCCGGCCGGGAGCGTGGGCTGCGAGGTGCGGGAGAAGGTACCGGCGGGCAGGACCGGGCGGGTCGCGTAGGGCATGCCCCGCATCCTGCCAAGGCTCCGTGCGGCGGCCCAGCGCTTTTCCGGCACCGGCCGACGCCTCGTACGCTGGCAGGCGATGAGACGCCGTACGCCTCCCCCGCCCCCGCCCCTCCCGCAACGCGACGGGATCGATCCGGTGCGGGTGCGGCTGCCCCCGGCCGGGCCGTGGTCCACGGTCCGGGAGCACCTCGTGGAGCGGCTGTCCGGCGCGGGCGCCGGCGTCGTGGACGGCATGTTCGCCGCCGGGCTGTTCGTGGGGGCGGACGGGCGGGCGGTGCCGGGCGACGCGCCGTTCGAGCCCGGGATGTACGTGTGGTTCCACCGCGCGCTGCCCGCCGAGGTACCGGTGCCCTTCCCCCTGGAGATCGTGTACCGGGACGAGCACATCGTCGTCGCCGACAAGCCGCACTTCCTGGCCACCACCCCGCGCGGCGGCCACGTCGCCGAGACCGCGCTCGCCCGGCTCCGCAGGGAGCTGGGCATCCCGGCGCTCGGTGCCGCGCACCGTCTGGACCGGCTCACCGCCGGCCTCGTCCTGTTCACCGTGCGCCCCGAGGAGCGCGGCGCGTACCAGGGCCTGTTCCGCGAACGACGGGTGCACAAGGAGTACGAGGCCGTCGCCCCCTACGACCCCGCGCTCCCCCTTCCCCGGACCGTACGCAGCCGGATCGTCAAGGTGCGCGGGGTGCCGGCCGCGCTGGAGACCGAGGGCGATCCGAACGCCGTGAGCCGCGTCGGGCTGATCTCCCACCGGCCGGGCCCGGACCTCGCGCTGGGGCGGTACCGCCTGGTGCCCGGCACTGGCCAGACCCACCAGCTGCGCGTCCACATGGCCTCGCTCGGTGTGCCCGTCCTCGGCGATCCCCTCTATCCCGAGGTGACCCCCGCCGTGCCGGCCGGGGACTTCCGGCGCCCGCTGCAACTGCTGTCGCGGGAACTGGGGTTCACCGATCCGGTCACGGGGCGGGAGCACCGCTTCCGCAGCGCCCGGTCCCTCGGCGCCTGGACGGCGTACGAGGAGTGGGCCGGCCGTCAGTAACCGCGCCACCAGAGCAGGAAGCGCTGCCAGGCACCGCGGGGCCGGGGCTGCTCGGGCACCGGCACCGGGCCGGCCTGAGCGGCCGTCGCCGGCACCGGTGGCACCGGCGGCGCCTGCGGCTCGGGCCGCTGCTGCGGGCGCGGGATGCCGACGCGCCAGGCGGTGCGCTGCGCCGGGGCCGGGGCGTGACTCGGCTGCTGCCGGATGTCCTGCTGCGCCTTGGGCTCGAACCGCACCGGCAGCTCCACCAGGTGCCGGGACGCGATCGACGACCGCCACCGCAGGTCGTCCTCGTCGCAGTCGAGCCGGACGTCCGGAAGCCGCATCAGCAGCGCGTCGATCCCGGCGTCGGCGATGGCCCGCCCGATGTCCTGGCCGGGGCACTCGTGCGGACCGCCGCCGAAGGCGAGGTGAGCGCGGTTGCCCTGCATGCTCGCCGCGAGGTCGGGGCGGATGCGCGGGTCGACGTTGCCCGGCGCGATGCCGAGCAGCAGCCCGTCACCGGCCCGGATGCGCTGACCCCCCAGTTCGGTGTCCTGCTTGGCGAAGTAGGCGAAGACGGTGCTGAAGGGCGGCTCGTCCCACAGGGACTGCTCGACCGCCTCGAAGACCGTCATCTGACCGCCGTTGAGCTGCGCGCGGAAGCCCGGGTGGGTGAGCACGACGCGCAGCACGTTGCTGATGAGGTTGACGGTCGCCTCGTAGGCGGCGAGCAGGACCAGCCGCAGGTGCTCCCTGACCTCGTCGTCGGTGAGCCCGGCCGGGTGGGTGACGAGGCGGCCGGCGATGTCGTCCTCGGGCCGGTCCCGGCGCTCGGCGCTGAGCCGTCCCAGCGCCTCCATGAGGTAGGCGTGGCTGGCGATGGCGGTCTCGGTGCCCTTGAGCGTGTCCCGCGCCGCCTCCACCATCCGGTCGTTGTACTCGTCCGGCATGCCGAGGAGGTGGCACATCACGCCCATCGGCAGGTGCTCGGCGAACTGACCGACGAGGTCGGCGCGGCCCTCCTCGCAGAACCGGTTGACGAGGCGCTGGGTGTACCGCTTGATGTGGCGGCGCAGTTCCCGGTAGTCGATGTCGGACATCGCGCCCGTGACCGCACCGCGCAGCCGCTTGTGCTCTTCGCCCTCGGCGTGCGAGCAGATGGGCTGCCAGGCGATGTGCGGCATGAGCGGGTGGTCGGGCTTGACCATGCCCTGGTTCAGCGGGGTCCAGATGCGGCTGTCGCGGCAGAACTGGGCGGGCGTACTCACCATGTGCAGGTTCTCGGCGTGCCCGAGCACCACCCACATCGGCACGTCGTCGTGGAGCAGTGCCGGCGCCACCGGGCCGTGCTGCTCGCGCAGCTTCTCGTACAGCTCCTCCAGGTCGTCCGCCTCGTGCAGCCGGTGCAGTCCGCCCGGCCCGAGGCCGTGCGCGGGACAGCCGGGCGGCGGTTCGAGCAGGGGGTCGCCCGTTCCGGTCAGGGAATGGCGTTCAGGCGTCACAGTGTCGCTCCGCAACAGAAGTGTGGGTCAGGGGGTGGGTTCGAGGGCCAACCGGACGCACCGGTCAGGTGAGCGCGCCCTTCACGGCGAGGGAGTGCAGGAAGCGCATCAGCGCCAGCAGGACGTCGCGGCTGGAGGCCCGGCGCCGCACGTCGCAGTCGAGGATGGGGATCTCCTCGGGCAGGTCCAGCGCCGTCCGCAGCTCCGCGACGGGGTATTGGGGCGCGTCGGGGAAGGAGTTGACGGCGACCACGAAGGGCACCCCGCGCTCCTCCAGCCGTCCCATGACGTCGAAACTGACCTCCAGGCGGCGGGTGTCCACGAGCACCACCGCGCCGAGTGCGCCCTCGAACAGGCCGTTCCACAGGAACCAGAAACGCTCCTGGCCGGGCGTGCCGAAGAGGTACAGCACCAGTTCGTCGGTGATGCTGATGCGGCCGAAGTCCATCGCCACCGTGGTGGCCGTCTTGGACGCCGAACCGTAGTTGTCGTCGACGCCGATGCCGGCCTGGGTCATCGTCTCCTCGGTGGTCAGCGGTCTGATCTCGCTGACCGAGCCGACCATGGTGGTCTTGCCCACCCCGAAGCCGCCCGCGATGACGATCTTCACGGCGGCCTGGGCCGTGTGCGGCAGCCGGTCCTGCGTCCGTGGGCCCGGGATCGTGTCAGAGCTTTTGAAGTCCATGCATCACCGCTTCGAGGAGGTTTCGGTCGGCGACCTTCTGGCGGACGAGCGGAGCGCGGGCCTGCACCAGTTCCGCCGCCAGCAGGTCGGTGAGCAGCACGGCGACCACGCTGAACGGCAGGCTCAGGTAGGCCGACAGCTCGGCTACGGACAGGGGCGCGACGCACAGCCGCAGCAGGGCGGCCTGTTCCGGCGTGGCGGACACCGGTGGTTCGGCGCGGGCCACGATCAGCGTCACCAGATCGAGGTCGGCGCGCTCGCCGCCCCCCTCGCCGCCGATCACGAACAGCCGCTCGGGGTTGCTCAGCTCGCCCTCCTTGGGGGGCGAGTCGGGGGACGGAGACGCTGCGGGCGGCTGCTGCCCGGGGGATCGCCTCTGGCGCTGGGGAGGAGTCATACGGTCTGCCCGTTGCGCCGGGCGGGACTGGTGAGGTGGGGTCCGATCCGGGCGACCAGGTCCGCCATGCTCAGGCCCATCCGGCCCGGCTCGCAGCGGACGTCGGAGAGCACGGCGAGGTAGGCGTTGGGGCCGGCGGCCATCAGGTAGAAGTAGCCGCCGTTCATCTCGATCAGGACCATCTTCATGTGGCCGTCGCTGGTCGGGATCTCCTGCGCGACGGCACCCGCCAGGCTCTGCAGTCCCGCACAGGCGGCCGCGACCCGGTCGGCGGCGTCCGGGTCACCGGAGTAGCGGGCGATGCGCAGGCCGTCGGCGGACAGCACGACGATCATCTCGATACCCGGAACACCGTCGTAGAGATCCTTGAGCATCCAGTCGAACTTGCCTTGCTGCTCGATCACTTGAGGTTCCCCTCGTCGTCGGCCGGGGCGTGGGCCGGCTCGTTGCTGCTGGACTGCTGGTGGGCCTGGGTGATGCCCGGGTACTGCTTGAGGCCCTCCCAGAAGGCCCCGATCCAGTGCCCCGGCGGGAGCTGCTCGGTCTCCTCCTGCGGGGGCTCCGGGTCCGCCTGCGCCGGGAAGCCGTTGCGGACCCGTTCGGCGGCTTCGCGGGCCTCGCGTTCGGCGTCCTCGCGCTCCCAGACCGCCTGTTCGGCGAGGCGCTGGCTGAGCGGCATCTTGACCCGGCTGCGACGCTGTGGAAGGCCACCCGCCGTCCACTCGGTGACCTCGGGAACGTCGTCCTCCAGGGAGACCGTGGCCGGGATGCGGGGACTGGTGGGGCGGCGCTTCTTGGGCCGGCGCTCGGGGCCGGGGAGAGCGTCCGGACCAGGGGTGGGGATCGAGGTCGCGCCGATGCCGTGGGCGAGTCCGACGCCGGGCTCGGTGGTCATCATCTTGCTGGGCACGATGAGGATGGCCCGGACCCCGCCGTACGCGGAGGCCCGCAGCGAGACGTCCATGCCGAACTGCGTGCAGAGCCGGCCCACGACGGAGAGGCCCAGGCGGGGGTGCTGGGCGAGGTCCTGGACGTCGGTGCCGCGCTTGGCGTCCTCCAGCAGGCCCTCGATGCGGGCGCGGGACTCCTCGCTGAGGCTGACGCCGGCGTCCTCGATCTCGATGCAGACGCCGCTCTGCACCTCGGTCGCCGTGACGTGCACCTTGGCGCCGGGCGGTGAGTAGCGGGTGGCGTTGTCGAGGAGTTCCGCCGCCGCGTGGATGACCGGCTCGACCGCGGTGCCCTTGATGTTGACCTTGGCGATGGAGGCCAGGTTGATCCGGCCGTACTGCAGGATGCGGGACATCGCGCCGCGCAGCACGCTGTAGAGCGCCACCGGCTCGGGCCACTGGCGTCCGGGCCGGCCGCCGCCGATGACGGAGATCGAGTCGGCGAGCCGGCCGATCAGCGCGGTGCCGTGGTCGATGCGCAGCAGGTCGTCGAAGACCTCGGGGTTGCGTCCGTGGTCCTCCTCCATCTCGCGCAGTTCCTTGTTCTGCTGGTGGACGATCGCCTGGACGCGGCGGGCGATGTCGACGAAGGAACGCTCGGCGGACTCGCGCATGGAGTCCTGGTGGTCGACCATGTCGCACACCATGCGGATCAGCTTGCGCTGCGGCTCGCCGAGTTCGGCGTACGCGGGGTCGACCTCGCCGATGCGGCGCATCACCTCCGCGGGACTGTTGCCCGAGCGCATGAAGTCCAGCACGTCGGGGAGGACCACTTCGCCGAGGTGGACCATCTCCTCGTGGTGGCTCGCGACCCGGCGTTCCAGATACGCGGCGTGACGGGCGTGCTCGGCGCGCAGGACCCGCGTCGTACGGCCGCGGCGTACGGCTTCCGCCGCCGCCGCGATCACCAGCAGCGTGGCGACCACGCCGCAGAGGCCGACGGCGAGCCGGGCCGGTTCCGTCACCAGGGCGACGGCGGCCCCGGTGGCCGCGGCCATCAGTATGGCCGGCGGCAACAGCGTTCGCGCGTAGGGAAGTTCGCTGCGACCTGGAGGGGAATCAACACTCACCATGTAGGCCCTCTGAAAACGAATCGGCGGGGACGGGGGAGCTTGCGGCGGGGTGTCTCTGGGATTTTTCTGGATCTTCGGCGCATGGGGAACAAGCGCGCGAATACACCTCAACTCGGTGCGCTGCGGGCGAGCTTAGTCCGGGGGGATCATCGCCGTGTCATATTCGGCAAGCACCTGAAACGAGCACCGGGGCTGGAGTAACCTCGGACCCATTTACACGCAGGGGAGTCGTTCGAACACGTTGCGCGAGGAGATGCGTGCGTGCGGGAGCTACTCACCGTGACGAGTGAAAGGGGCGGCCGGAGACCACCGGCCCGGCCCGGGACGCGCAGAGGCCCGGCGGAGTACCGCCGGGCCTCTGGGATGCGGAGGGTCAGCCCACGGACGAGTAGGCGACCACCCCGCGCAGCAGTCCGTCGACCGCCTTGCGTGCGTTCTTCGGGACCGTCGAGCCCTCGCGGGGCGCCGCGGCCGAGATCTGGCCGAGGACGTCGATGACCTGCTTGCACCAGCGCACGAAGTCACCGGCCGGCATCTCCGCCTCGCGCAGCACCTCGTCGAGGCCCTTGCCGGACGCCCACATGTACGCGGCCCAGGCGAAGCCGAGGTCGGGCTCACGCTGGCCGACGCCCTCGGTCTGGCTGATCCGGAAGTCCTCCTCCAGGGCGTCGAGGCGGCCCCAGATGCGGACCGTCTCGCCGAGCGCGGCCTTGGCGCTGCCCGAGGGCAGCTTCGGCGCCATCGCGTCGTCGGCGGCCCGGGACTCGTAGACCAGCGCCGATACGCAGGCGGCCAGCTCGGCCGGGGAGAGCCCCTCCCAGACACCCTCGCGCAGGCACTCGCTGGCGAGCAGGTCCAGCTCGCCGTAGAGCCGGGCGAGGCGCTTGCCGTGCTCGGTGACCTCGTCGCCGCGCAGGTAGTCCATCTCCGTCAGCAGCGCCACGATCCGGTCGAAGGTACGCGCGATGGTGTTCGTCCGGCCCTCGATCCGGCGCTCCAGCTGCGAGGTGTCGCGCAGCAGCCGGTGGTAGCGCTCGGCCCAGCGGGCGTGGTCCTCGCGGTCGTCGCAGCCGTGGCAGGGGTGGGCGCGGATGGCCTTGCGCAGCTGGGCGATCTGCCGGTCGTCGGTGGCCTGGGAGCGCTTCTTGCGGGCCCGCTCCGGCGGAATGTGCCCGGCCTTGGTGCGCAGCGCGGAGGCGAGGTCGCGACGGGACTGCGGCGAGCGCGGGTTGAACGACTTCGGGATGCGCATCCGCTCCAGTGCCTCGACCGGCACCGGGAAGTCCATCGACGCCAGCCGCTTGACCTGGCGCTCCGCGGTCAGCACCAGCGGGCGGGGCCCGTCGTGGTGCTCGAATCCGCGGTGGCCGTTGGACCGCCCGGCGGGCAGACCGGGGTCCAGCACCAGGGCGAGGCCGGCGTACTTGCCGGTGGGGACGTGGATGACGTCGCCGGGCTTGAGCTTCTCCAGCGCCACGGCGGCCTCGGCGCGCCGCTGGTTGACGCCCTGCCGGGCCAGCTCGTTCTCCCGGTCCTTCAGCTCCCGGCGCAGCCGCGCGTACTCCTCGAAGTCGCCGAGGTGGCAGGTCATGGAGGCCTTGTAGCCGTCGAGGCCCTCCTCGTTGCGCTGCACCTGCCGGGAGATGCCGACGACCGACTTGTCCGCCTGGAACTGCGCGAAGGACGTCTCCAGAAGCTCCCGCGAGCGGTGCCGGCCGAACTGCTCGACCAGGTTGACCGCCATGTTGTACGACGGCTTGAAGCTGGAGCGCAGCGGATACGTGCGGGTGCCGGCCAGTCCGGCGAGGTGCTCCGGGTTCATGCCGCGCTGCCACAGCACCACGGCGTGGCCCTCGACGTCGATGCCGCGCCGTCCGGCCCGGCCGGTGAGCTGCGTGTACTCGCCGGGGGTGATGTCGGCGTGCTGCTCGCCGTTCCACTTGACGAGCTTCTCGAGCACCACCGAGCGGGCGGGCATGTTGATGCCGAGGGCGAGGGTCTCGGTGGCGAAGACGGCCTTCACCAGCCCGCGGACGAACAGCTCCTCGACGACCTCCTTGAAGGTCGGCAGCATGCCCGCGTGGTGGGCCGCGATGCCCCGCTCCAGGCCCTCCAGCCACTCGTAGTACCCGAGGACGTGCAGGTCCTCGGCCGGGATGGAGGACGTGCGCTCCTCGACGAGGGAGCGCACCCGCTCCCGCGCGTCCTCGTCGTTGAGCCGCAGCCCCGCGTACAGGCACTGCTGGACGGCGGCCTCACAGGCGGCCCGGCTGAAGATGAAGGTGATCGCGGGCAGCAGCCCCTCGGCGTCGAGCCGCTCGATGACCTCGGGCCGGCTCGGCGTCCAGATGCGGGAGCGCTGCCTGCGCTCGCGCTCCCGGTCGGCCTCCTTCATCGCACGGCCGCGCCGGCGGTCCTGGTAGGACGGGCGGCTGGCCTCCAGGCGCGCCATGCGGGTGAGGTCGGGGTTGACGGCCCTCTTGTGGCCCTCGGCCTCCTCGAACAGGTCGTACATCCGGCGCCCGGCCAGCACGTGCTGGAACAGCGGCACGGGCCGGTGCTCGGAGACGATCACCTGGGTGTCGCCGCGCACGGTGTCGAGCCAGTCGCCGAACTCCTCCGCGTTCGACACGGTCGCCGACAGCGACACCAGGGTCACGGACTCGGGGAGGTGGATGATCACCTCCTCCCACACGGCGCCGCGGAAGCGGTCGGAGAGGTAGTGCACCTCGTCCATGACCACGTACCCGAGGCCGGTGAGGGTCTGCGAGCCGGCGTACAGCATGTTCCGCAGGACCTCGGTGGTCATCACGACCACCGGGGCGTCGGAGTTCACGCTGTTGTCGCCGGTGAGCAGGCCCACCCGGTCCGTGCCGTAGCGTCGGCACAGGTCGGCGTACTTCTGGTTCGACAGCGCCTTGATGGGGGTCGTGTAGAAGCACTTCCTGCCCTGCTGCAGGGCGAGGTGGACGGCGAACTCGCCGACGATCGTCTTGCCGGAACCGGTGGGCGCGGCCACCAGCACACCCTTGCCCGCCTCGAGTGCCTGGCAGGACTCGATCTGGAAGGGGTCGAGGCCGAATTCGTACATCTCGCGGAAGGCCGCGAGCGCGGTGGCCTGCTCGGCGGCCCGCTGACGGGCTGCCGCGTACCGCTCGGCCGGGGAGAGATCCTCTGTCATCGTGCTTTCGAGCGTACCGGGCCGCACTGACAACAGGACGATCATTATCGGGATCGGCCCGCGAGGGCCCCGGGGGAGAACCCGCGGGCGGCGGCGCGTGCCACCGCGGCCCGCGGGGTGTGCCTCAGGTCACGTCGTCGTAGCCGTTGACCCGGTCCTTCGTCGCCTGCTCGGGCAGGGCGCGGGCCGTGGTCACGGGCTCGATCCCACCGATGGACTCGGGGGTGAGGTCCAGCTCGGACGCCTCGTCGTCGTCGGGTTCCAGGGCCTCGCGGCGCACCCGTCGGCGGTCGTTCAGCAGGGAGATGCCGACCGCGACGAAGTAGAGGACCCAGATCGGCCCGGCCAGCCACAGCATGGTCAGCGGGTCCGTGCTGGGCGTGGCGATGGCCGCGAACAGCGTGATGCCCATGATCATGCCGCGCCACCAGCCGAGCATCCGCTTGCCGGTCAGCACCCCGGTGAAGTTGAGCATCACCAGCAGCAGCGGCAGCTCGAAGGAGAGGCCGAAGACCACCACCATGCGCGTGACGAGGTCCAGCAGGTCGTCCAGCGGGAGCAGGTTGTCGACGCCGAAGGGGGTGAACTCGATCAGCACCTTCGCGGTGGTGGGCAGGACCACGTAGGCGAAGTAGGCGCCGAAGAGGAAGAGCGGGGCGCCGGTGGCGACGAACGCGTAGGCGTACTTCTTCTCGTTCCTGTGCAGCCCCGGGGCGACGAAGGCCCACAGCTGGTAGAGCCAGATCGGCGAGGCGAGTACGACACCCGCCATCAGGGAGACCTTCAGCGCCAGCGTGAACGGGCCCAGCAGGCCGTTGATGGTGATCTGGGCGCACGGGTCCGAGTCGTTCGGCAGCTTCGCCAGCTCTTCAAACGACCTCGTGCAGCCGACCGAGTCGAGGACCGGGTCGGTGAAGAAGTTGATGATGTCGTTGTAGAAGAAGGCGGCGACGACGGTGACGGCGACGATGGCCAGCAACGCCTTCGCGAGCCGGTTGCGAAGCTCACGAAGGTGCTCCGCGAGGGGCATGCGCCCCTCGGGGTCCCTCTCCTTGGTGCGGGCGGACTTCAGCAACCCACGTTCCCATCTCGTGCGGCGGGCCGGAGGTCACCGGCCCTGCGTCAGCGCTTGGTCGTGTCCGTCGGCTCGGTGACCGGGCGGGAGCTGGTCACGTCGCCGGGGGCGGCCTGGATGGTGCGCTGCGCCGCTGCCTGTTCGGGGGTGTGGGGCGGGTCGGCGGGAGCGGAGTCGTCGGACTTGCCCTCGCTCTTCATCGCCTTGGCCTCGCTCTTGAGGATGCGCGCCGACTTGCCGAGCGACCGCGCCATGTCCGGAAGCTTCTTCGCGCCGAACAGCAGGATGATGACGACGAGGATGAGAATGATCTCGGGGGCGCCGAGCCTTCCGAACATAAGTCTTTACCTTCTCACCGAGGCGGCTGGGTGGGGGTGCTGTCCGACCGGTCGGACATGCGTCCGATCGATCGTCTTGTGCAGCGATCGTAACGCTCGGGGGTAAACGTGAGGCAATCCCCGTGCGTACTCCCGTCCGCGGCCGGGCCTCGTTTTCCGGACCGCGACCAGCAGCGTACCTTCGGCACCTGTGAGGTAACAGGGCGAAGTGTCCCGGAACGCGGGTGTCGCAGTGTCCGTCGCGACACACGTGCGGGGCCCGCGGCGCCGTTCAGCGCCTCACAGCGCGTCCACGGCGCGGGCGGCGCTCCCGGTCGCGCGCTCCAGGTCCTCCGCGGCCCGGCTGATCCGGAGGGCCGAGTCCGTCACCTGCCGGCCCAGGCGCTCGGCCTCCACGAACACCTTCACGGCGAGCACCGCGAGGACGGCGAGACCCAGGAAACCCACGGCAATCGCGAACATCGGCCAGAACATGACGCCGAGCCTAGACGGTGGAGTGCAGCCGCAGGGTCCTGACCCCGCCGCCCGTGAGGAGTTCCACGACCCGCTCCCCCGCCGGCTTGCGGACCGCGGACCCGCACTCGGGGCAGGTGAACGAGTAGAACGTGGTGCGGCTCGTGGCACCGATGGCGAGGCGCAGCGCGCTCGCGGCGAGTTCGAAGCGACCGCGGCAGTCGGGGCAGCCCGCCCTGAACACGACCGGGGACACACGTCTCATGCCGGCGAACGCGGACGCCGCCGTCATGCCCGGCACACCCGGCCGCACGGACTCGTTCACAGTGCTCGCTCCCGCCTGTCGTGCTGTCCCTCGCCCGGCCCGCCGTGCGCCCCGGCCGCCTCGATCCCGTCGTACGCGGCCAGCGCCTCGCGGGCCGCCCGCCGGGCGCTGTCGGCCAGCTCGGGCGGGGAGACGATGCGGCCGTCACGTCCGAGCCGCAGCGCCAGCCGCCGCAGGGACGCCGGGTCGGGGGTGCGCAGGGTGATGCGCAGCCCGCCGTCGGCCAGCTCCTGGGCGCTGTCGTGCGGGTAGTACTCGGCGACCCAGCGTCCGCCCGGGGCGACCTCCACGACGACCTCCGGGTCCTCGGCGGCCGGCTGCACCAGTCCTTCCGACAGGTCCCGCAGCTCCACCTCGGGCGGCGCGGACGGCTCGTCGAGGATGCGGATCTCGGCGACCCGGTCGAGCCGGAAGGTGCGCCGGGCCTCGGACCGGCGGCACCAGGCCTCCACGTACGTGTGCCCGACGCTGACGAGACGGATGGGGTCGATCTCGCGCTCGGTGACCTCGTCGCGGGCCGGTGAGTAATAACGGATCCACAGCCGGCGGCGCTCCGAGATCGCCCGGTCGACGTCGGCGAAGACGCCGCCCTCGGACTCGAAGGTGACGGACAGGCGCGAGCTGGCACCCGCGGCCTCGCCGGCCGAGGTCTCCACCTTGGCGGTCGCCCGCAGCAGTGCCTGCCGGTCGCTCTCGCGCAGGCCGGGCAGGGTCGCCACGGCCCGGGCCGCGACGAGCAGCGCGGTGGCCTCGTCGGCGGCCAGCCGCAGCGGCTCGGCGGCGTCCGCGCCGAGGGCGGCGGGGTTGTGCCACCAGATGCGCTCGCCGTCGGTGTCGATGTCGAGCAGATCGCCGCCGCGGAAGCTGGTGCCGCACATGGGCAGCACGTCGAGGTCGGAGACCAGTTCGTCCTCGGTGATGCCGAAGGCGCGCGCGACGTCCTCCACCCGGGCGCCGGGGCGCTCCCGGAGGTAGGTCACCAAGGAGAGCATCCGTCGGGTCTGGTCGATGGCGTTCACGGGCCTGACCGGTTTGCCTGCCACTGTGTTGTCCGTTCCCCCTCAGCCCTTGGCGACGGCACGCAGCCGGTCCACCACGTCCGCGCGCAACTCCGCGGGCTCCAGCACCACCACGTCCGGCCCGAACTCCACCAGCCAGGCGTCCAGGCCGTGCCCGTACGGAATCTCCAACTCGTCCCAGCCGTCGCCCTGTTCCCGTACGGCCGTGGCCTTCGCCCGAAGGGGGTAGCCCGCGCCCGTGCGCAACCGGATCAGCGCGGAGCGGTCGGCGGTCTCCCCCGCCCAGCTCGCGACCGTCTCGCGGACCGTGACGACGTCGGGCACGGGGGCGGTGAAGCGCGCGCCGCGCGCACGGACCTTGCCGGTGATCCTCGACAGTCTGAAGACCCGCTCGGCGCCCCGGCCGCGGTCGAAACCGGCCAGGTACCAGTGGCCGCGCCAGCACTCCAGGGCCCAGGGCTCGACGTGCCGGGCCTCGGGCTGCGCGGCGTTGGCCTTGCGGTAGTCGAAGAGGACCGGGCGGCGGTCGCGGCAGGCCAGCATCAGCGGCTCGAAGGCGGCCTCGTGCACGGGGATGCGGGGTTCCAGCGCACTGTGCGCCTCGTACGGGTCGACGTCCTCGGGCAGCCCGGCCGCGCGCAGCTTCTGCAGCGCGCCGCTGGCGGCGCCGGCCAGCCGGGCCTGCTGCCACACCTTGGCGGCCAGGCCGAGCGCGGCGGCCTCCTCGGCGTCCAGGGTGATGGGCGGCAGGCGGTTGCTGTCGCGGCGGGCCAGGTAGCCGACCTCACCGTCGAGGCTCTCGACCGTCTCGATGACGAGTCCGAGTTCCCGCAGGTCGTCCTTGTCCCGCTCGAACATGCGGTTGAAGGAGTCGTCGGAGCCCGCCGTCCCCTGACCCGGCCTGGAGGCCTCGACGTAAGCCTCGATGGAGTCACGCAGCTCACGCTTGCTGAGTGGCCGCCGCGTCCCGAGCAGACACAACGCCAGGTTCATCAGCCGCTCGGCCTTGGCAATGGCCATCGACGCCCTTCTCCCTATGGTGCTTACGACGGATGACCGTACCGCTCCGCGAGGGCGCGGCAAAAGCCGAGGGCCCATGCCCGGGCAGGCATGGACCCCCGATGACCGGCTCCGATCGGTATGCGATCAGACTCCGAGCAGATCGACCACGAAGATCAGCGTCTCACCGGGCTTGATCGCCGGGGTCGGGCTCTGGTTGCCGTAGGCGAGGTGGGCCGGGATGGTCAGCTGGCGGCGGCCACCGACCTTCATGCCCTGCACGCCCTGGTCCCAGCCGGCGATGACGCGGCCGCCACCGAGCGGGAAGCGGAACGGCGTACCGCGGTTCCAGCTGGCGTCGAACTCCTCGCCCGTGCTGAACGCCACGCCCACGTAGTGGACGGTCACGGTCTGACCGGCCTGCGCAACCGGGCCGTCGCCCTCCCAGATGTCCTTGATCTCGAGGTCCGCCGGGGGCTCGCCGCCCGGGAAGTCGACCTCGGGCTTGTCGATGCTCACGTGTTCAGCTCCTGCTTGTCTGCGGAAAGGCAACGGGCCAAGTCTTACATCTCCGAGGCGTCACATCTTCGCGAGGATGTCCACGGAGAAGACCAGCGTGGAGTCCTTCTCGATGCCGCTGCCCTGCGGCGGGCTGTCGCCGTAGCCCAGGTCCGGGGGGATGACGATGAGGACGCGGCTGCCGACCTTCTTGCCGGTCAGGCCCTGCGACCAGCCCTTGACGACCTGCTGGAGCGAGAACGACGTCAGCTGCTTGCGGCCGTACGTCGAGTCGAACTCCTTGCCGCTGTCCCACACCACGCCCTTGTACTGCACGAGCACGCTGTTCTCGGCGCCGACCTCGGCGCCGTCACCCTCCAGGACGTACTCCGCCACGAGCTTCTTCGGCGCGTCGGCCTCGGGCACCTCGATGGAGGGCGCCTTGCCGTCGGTGTTGGTGCCGACCTTGGGCAGGGCGGCGTCGTCCTGGGGGACGGCCTTGCCCTGGGCGGAGCTCCTGGCGTTGAAGGTGTCCTGGACGTCGACCACGAACACCAGGGTGTCGGTGCCCTTGATGCCCGCCTCCTCGTTGCCCTGCTCGCCGTACCCCCAGGTGGGCGGCACGGAGAACTGGACGCGGCTGCCGGCCTTCTTGCCCGCGAGCGCGTACCGCCAGCCCTCGATGATGCTGCCCTGGGCGAGCTGGATGACCAGCGGGGTCTTGCGGTCGTAGGAGTTGTCGAAGACCTTCGCGGTGTCCCAGATCTGGCCGAGGTAGTGGGCCACCACGAAGTCGTTCTCGGCGACCGCCTTGCCGCCGCCGGCGATGGCCGTCTTCACCGCGAGGTCCTTGGAAGGGTCGCCGCTGCCCTTGGCCACGGTCGGCTTCTCGCCGAACTCCGTGCCCGCGGTGATCGCCGGCAGCGGACCGTCGACGATCTTCGGCGGCGAGGCGGACGAGGCCGACGCCTGGGGCGTCTCGGTGGCGTCGGCGGCGCTCGAGCCGGAGTCGTCGTCGCCGCATGCGGCGAGCGTGACCATTCCGGCGGGGACGGCGATGAGGAGTGAGCGTCGGCGCACGGTGGGGGCCTCGTAATCGGTGTCGGGTAGATCCTGCGGGACGGGGTGCGCGCAACTCTACGACGCGAGAAGGGCACCGTACGGATAACGTACGGTGCCCGTGTGGCGTTCCGCCCGTCCGTACCTGGCGCCCGCCTCACCCTCGTCCGGCTCACATCCCGGCGATCAGCTTCTCCACCCGGTCGTCCACGGAACGGAACGGGTCCTTGCACAACACGGTGCGCTGGGCCTGGTCGTTGAGCTTGAGGTGGACCCAGTCGACGGTGAAGTCCCGGCGCTGCTCCTGAGCCCGTCGGATGAAGTCGCCGCGCAGCCGGGCGCGAGTGGTCTGCGGCGGAACGGACTTGCCCTCGAAGATCTTCAAGTCGTTGGCGACCCGGGCCGCCTGGCCCTTCTTCTCGAGCAGGTAGTACAGGCCACGACGGCGGTGGATGTCGTGGTAGGCGAGGTCTATCTGCGCGACGCGGGGGTGCGACATGGTCATGTTGTGCTTGGCCCGGTACCGCTCCAGGAGCTTGTACTTCATGACCCAGTCGATCTCGGTGCCGATGCGGTCGAGGTCCTCGGCCTCGATCGCGTCCAGCGTGCGGCCCCACAGCTCCAGCACCCGCTCGACGGTGCCGGTGCGGATGCCGCGGCGCTCGCAGAAGTCCACGGCCTTCTCGTAGTACTCCCGCTGCACCTCCAGCGCCGACGCCTCCCGGCCGCTGGCCAGGCGCACCTTCCGCCGCCCGGTGATGTCGTGGCTGACCTCGCGGATCGCCCGGATCGGGTTCTCCAGGGTGAGGTCGCGCATCACCGTGCCCGCCTCGATCATGCGCAGCACCAGGTCGGTGGCGCCGACCTTGAGCAGCATCGTCGTCTCGGACATGTTGGAGTCGCCCACGATGACGTGCAGCCGCCGGTAGCGCTCGGCGTCGGCGTGCGGCTCGTCGCGGGTGTTGATGATCGGACGGGAACGGGTGGTCGCCGAGGAGACGCCCTCCCAGATGTGCTCGGCCCGCTGGCTGACGCAGTAGACGGCGCCGCGCGGCGTCTGCAGCACCTTGCCGGCACCGCAGAGCAGCTGCCTGGTCACCAGGAACGGAATGAGGATGTCCGCGAGGCGGGAGAACTCCCCGTGGCGCGCCACCAGATAGTTCTCGTGGCAGCCGTAGGAGTTGCCCGCCGAGTCGGTGTTGTTCTTGAAGAGGTAGACGTCGCCCGCGATTCCCTCCTCGTGCAGGCGTCGTTCGGCGTCGACCAGGAGTCCTTCGAGAATGCGCTCGCCCGCCTTGTCGTGGGTGACGAGCTCGATCACATTGTCACATTCGGGTGTGGCGTATTCCGGATGTGATCCCACGTCGAGATAGAGGCGGGCGCCGTTGCGCAGAAAGACATTGCTGCTGCGGCCCCATGACACGACACGGCGGAAGAGGTACCGCGCCACCTCGTCAGGCGACAGGCGGCGCTGTCCCCTGAACGTGCACGTGACGCCGTACTCGTTCTCCAGCCCGAAAATGCGGCGGTCCATGACTGAACATTACGCCTGATGACCCGAACTGAAACGGGGTTCGACGGCACGGTTTGGATCATTTTCCGATGAAGCCGCAACCACCTCGTGCCGGGCGGGAGCTGCGAGGACCCGTCCGGTGCAGGCCAGGACGAGCAGGGACACGGCCCCGGCCGCCCCGGGCAGGGCGAAGCCCCACCCCGTCCCGCCGTGCTCGACGACCGGCCCGGCGAGGCCCGTTCCCACCGACGCGCCCACGGTGAAGGTCGTTACCAGCCACGAGAACGCCTCCGTCACCGTGCCCCGCGGCGCGTGCAGGTCGACCAGGACGAACGCGCAGGCGATGCACGGCGCCAGGAAGAGGCCCGCGAGCACCATGAGCAGCACCATGGGGAACGCGCCCGGCAGCAGGAGCAGCGGCAGGTAACACACCGCCAGCAGCGCCACCAGCACCCGCAGTCGCCGCGCCGGGCCACCGGTCCACTGCCGGGCCCCGTACACGGCACCGCCCACCAGCGCGCCGAGCCCCAGGGCGGCCATCAGCCAGCCGTAGACCGCGTCGCCGCCGTGCTCGTCCGCGTACGGCACGGAGGCGACCGTGATGGACCCGAGCGCCATCCCGACGAACAGGAAGGCGGCCAGCAGCGCCAGCAGCCCGGACGAGCGCAGCGCGCCCAGCCAGTGCGCCGCGCGGGGCGCCGACCGCCACGCGCGCGAGGGCGGCGAGACCACCACGGACAACGCGCCCAGCACGCCCACCGCGTTCAGCACGAGCAGCGCGGTCTGCGGCGACCACAGCGACACGCACACGGTCACGAGCAGCGGCCCGACGGTGAACATGACCTCCTGCGCGACGGCGTCCATGGCGTACGCCGTGTGCACCTGGTCCTCCTTGCGGAGCACGCCGGGCCACAGGGCCCGCAGCCCGCCCTCCAGCGGCGGCGTGAACAGTCCGGCGGCCGCCACGGCCGCGTACGCGAGCACGGCCGTCCCGGTTCCGGCGAAGGCGAAGACCGCCATGGCCAGTCCCGACACGACGGCGGCCGGCAGCTGCACCCGCGGCTGCCCGTGCAGGTCCACGAGCCGCCCCAGCACGGGCTGCCCCACCGCGTTGGCGACCCCGTACACGGCGGCCAGCGCTCCCGCGAGGCTGTAGGAGCCGCCCTCGGCCCGCACGAACAGCACGATCGCGATCGCCGCGGTGGCGTTGGGCAGCCGCCCCACCAGCGTGCCGGCGAGCAGCCGGACGGCGTACCGCGCCCGGAGGATGTCCAGGTATCCGGCGAACACGTCCCACCCCTTCCACGGACCCGCGGGTCTCTGCCCCACACAGGTTTTACGTATAACGTGCTGCGTCATACGTACCATGGCGCCTGTTCACGAGTCCAGACGAAAGCGCAGGCGAACGGTGGCACGAGGCAGTACCCGCCCCACCAGCCGGGACGTGGCCCGGGCCGCCGGCGTCTCCCAGGCCGCGGTCTCCCTGGTCCTGGGCGACAAGTGGCGCGGCCGCGTGTCGGAGCCCACCGCCGAGCGGGTCCGCGAGGCCGCTCTCGAGCTGGGCTACCGCCCCAATCTCGCCGCGCGCAACCTCCGCCTCGGCCGCACCCGCACGGTCCTGCTGGTCGTCCCCGCACTGACCACGGAGTTCTTCGCGGAGGTCTACACGGGCGCCGCGCGGGTCGCCGCCGAACACGGCTTCGGCGTGGTCCTCTACCCCTCCCCCGAGGGCGTGGGCCCGGCCCGGGACCCCTTCGCCTCCGCCCAGGCGGCACTGGACGGCGTCATCGCGTCCTCCATGGCGGCCGACGCGCTCACCGCGATCCGGGGCGACCAGCTGCCCCTGGTCATGCTGGACAGCGACCCGGAGGGCAGCCTGGGCGCCGCGACGGTCAACCTGGACATCGCCGACGGCATCCGCCAGGTCGCGGAGCACCTCCTGTCCCTGGGGCACCGCCGATTTCTCCACCTGGCGGCGGACGTCCCGTCCTGGACCTTCGAGATCCGCGCCCGTGAACTGTCGGCACGGCTGTCCGCCGTCCCCGGTGCCGGTCTCCGCACCGCCCGCGCCCCCCTCTCCATCGCAGGCGCCCTGACTGCCGCGGAGGCCGTTCTCTCGGCTGCGGGGCCCCGGCCCACGGCAGTCGTCTGCGACGACGACAAACTGGCGGCCGGCGTGTACAAGGCGGCCCGGCGTGCCGGTCTGCGCGTCCCCGACGACCTCTCCGTCACCGGCCTGGACGACCTGGGCCTGGCCACGGCCATCGATCCCGAACTGACCACGGTCCGCCTCGACGCGGAACTCTTCGGCGAGCGCGGGATGCGGGCCCTGCTGGCGGTCCTGGAGGGCCGGGCACCCGAGGAGGGGGACATTCCGGTGAGCCTGGTGGTACGCGGTTCCACGGCCCCGCCACGGTGAACCGGCCGGGGCGCGCTCCGGCCGCGGGCCGACGACCGCCCGAGGCGGCGTGGCGTGGCTCGGTGACGTCCGGGTATGCCGGCCAGTGGCCGTGCACGGCGACGGGGCCCGCTTCGTCCAGGGAGCCGCCCGCAGCGGTCGGCGCGGCAGCGCCGGCACTTCCGCAGGGCTCGGGGCCCGCGTCGCTGACCGGCCGTGCCTCGCCGCCCCGGCGTTGGCCCCGCCCGTGGCCCACGGCACGACCGGCTGGCACCACGTGTGCCCCCGGCGACCCGCTCGGGCCGCCGAGGGCGTCACCGTCTACTCCTCGTCCGGGCTCTCGTCCTCGTCCCGCGGACTCGGCTCACCGGCCCCCGAAGCCAGCAGCCGCGAAAGCTGGCCTCCCACGATCCGCTTGAACTTGCGCTTCTGCCAACGCGTACGGTCCAGCACCGCGACCTCCAGCCGCTCCGCCGGAATCTCCCGCTCGCTGCCGTTGGTGTCGCGGGAGAGCGCCTGTACCGCGAGCCTCAGCGCCTCGGCCAGCGTCATGCCGTCGCGGTGGCGCTGGTCCAGGTACCCGCTGATCTGCTCGGCGTTGCCGCCGACCGCGACCGAGCCGTGCTCGTCCACGATCGACCCGTCGTGCGGCAGCCGGTAGATCTGGTCGTTCTCGGGACGGTCACCGACCTCGGCGACGACCAGTTCGACCTCGTACGGCTTCTCGGCCTGGCTGGAGAAGATCGTGCCCAGCGTCTGGGCGTAGACGTTGGCCAGGCCGCGGGCCGTCACGTCGTCCCGGTCGTACGTGTAACCGCGCAGGTCGGCGTAGCGCACTCCGCCGATCCGCAGGTTCTCGTACTCGTTGTACTTGCCGGCGGCCGCGAAGCCGATCCGGTCGTAGATCTCGCTGAACTTGTGCAGCGCGCGGGACGGGTTCTCGCCGACGAACACGATGCCGTCGGCGTACTGCAGCACGACCAGGCTGCGGCCACGGGCGATGCCCTTGCGGGCGTACTCCGCCCGGTCGGCCATGGCCTGCTGGGGTGAGACATAGAACGGCGTCGACACCGGTTATCCGTCCCTTTCTGTCGAAGTCACTGGACCGCCTGACAACACGAACGCACCCGTTACAGCAGCGCGGCCCGCGGCCCGTCGGGCTGCTCGAGCCGCCGCTCCAGCACCGAACGGGCCAGCTCCCCGGACTCGTCGTCGCCGAGCCGTCGGAAGCCGTCCTCGGTGATCACAGTGATGATCGGGTAGATCCGGCGGGCGACATCGGGACCGCCGGTCGCCGAGTCGTCGTCTGCCGCGTCGTACAGCGCCTGGACCACGAGGGTGGTGGCCTGCTCCTCGGTCAGATCGTCGCGGAACAGCTTCTTCATCGCGCCGCGCGCGAAGACCGATCCCGACCCCGTGGTCGCGAAGTTCCGCTCCTCGGACCGTCCGCCCGTCACGTCGTACGAGAAGATGCGGCCCCTGCCCCGGTCCACGTCGTACCCGGCGAAGAGCGGCACCACGGCCAGCCCCTGCATGGCCATGCCGAGATTGGACCGGATCATGGTCGACAGGCGGTTCGCCTTGCCCTCCAGGGACAGCTGCGCACCCTCGACCTTCTCGAAGTGCTCCAGCTCCAGCTGGAAGAGCTTCACCATCTCCACGGCCAGACCCGCCGTGCCGGCGATGCCCACCGCCGAGTACTCGTCGGCCGGGAAGACCTTCTCGATGTCCCGCTGCGCGATCATGTTGCCCATCGTGGCCCGCCGGTCACCGGCGAGGACGACACCACCGGGGAACGTGACCGCCACGATCGTGGTGCCGTGCGGTGCCTCGATCACGCCCTGCACCGGCGGCAGCTGCCGGTTGCCCGGGAGCATCTCCGGCTGGTGCTCACCGAGGAAGTCCATGAACGAAGAGGACCCGGGCGTCAGGAAGGCAGCTGGTAGACGCCCGTTGCTACGAGTGTTGGCTTCCACGCGATTCCTTCCACGTATGCGACAGCTGTGTCACGGACCCTACCCGCCCGACGGCGGTGATCCACATACTCGGCGGGAACCACGGAACGAACGGTCCGGCCCCCGCCCGAGGCGCGCGCGGCGCGGCTCCACACCGCACCGCGCGCGACACCTCACGTTCTGCTCGTCCGCCCCTCATGAGGCCCTCGAACCTTCGAGGCGGGGGAGAAGCAGGCCCCGGAGGCGGCCTACTGGCCGCCCTTCTGCACGAAGGACCGCACGAAGTCCTCCGCGTTCTCCTCGAGGACGTCGTCGATCTCGTCCAGGACGGAGTCAACGTCGTCGTTCAGCTTCTCCTGACGCTCCTTGAGGTCCTCGGAAGCCTGCGCGTCCTGCGCCTGCTCCTCGACCTCCTCCGTGGAACGCGTGGCCTTCTGCTGCCCGCCGCCGGTGTCCTTGGTCGCCATAACCCTCACCCCGCTCGGTTCGCCCGACACAGTTGCTCGGTTCAAGATCCGACCCTACAAGCCGGGTCCGACATCGGCCCCGCAGTTCGTCCAACGTACGGGGGCCATCTCGATGGTTCCCGGACCCGGTGGCTTTCCACCCTGTCCGGCGGTCTCCTCCCGTGTACCCGCTCGGTGCCGTCATCCCCCGGCGAGGACCCTGACCAGGTCGTCCGCGGTGCGGCAGCGGTCCAGGAGCTCCTTGACGTGATTACGCGTTCCGCGAAGCGGTTCCAGGGTTGGTACCCGCTGGAGCGAGTCCCGGCCCGGCAGGTCGAAGATCACCGAGTCCCAGGAGGCCGCCGCGACGTCGTCCGCGTACTGCTCCAGACAGCGTCCGCGGAAGTACGCGCGCGTGTCCTCCGGCGGCTTCGTGCGGGCCCGCTCGACCTCCGGCTCGTCCAGCAGCCGCTTGATGCGGCCGCGGTCCACCAGACGGTTGTACAGGCCCTTGTCGGGCCGCACGTCGGCGTACTGCAGGTCCACGAGGTGCAGCCGGGCCGCGTCCCAGTCCAGGTCGTCCCGGCGCCGGTACCCCTCCATGAGCTCCCGCTTGGCGACCCAGTCCAGCTCGCCGGCCAGGCTCATCGGGTCGTTCTCCAGCCGGTTGAGGGTGTCCTCCCAGCGGCCCAGCACGTCCTTGGTCTGGTCGTCGGCGTCCGCGCCGTACCGCTCCTCGACGTACTTGCGGGCCAGCTCGTAGTACTCCATCTGGAGCTGCACCGCGGTGAGCGTGCGCCCGCTGCGGAGGGTGACCAGGCGTTGCAGCGACGGGTCGTGCGAAACCTGGTGCAGGGTGCGGACGGGCTGGTCCACGGCCAGGTCGACCGCGATGAACCCGTCCTCGATCATCGACAGCACCAGGGCCGTCGTACCCAGCTTCAGGTAGGTCGAGATCTCCGACAGGTTCGCGTCGCCGATGATCACGTGCAGCCGCCGGTACTTCTCGGCGTCCGCGTGCGGTTCGTCGCGCGTGTTGATGATGGGCCGCTTCAGCGTCGTCTCCAGGCCCACCTCGACCTCGAAGTAGTCCGCGCGCTGACTCAGCTGGAAGCCGTGTTCGTGCCCGTCCTGGCCGATGCCGACGCGGCCGGCGCCGGTGAAGACCTGGCGGGAGACGAAGAAGGGCGTCAGATGGCGCACGATGTCCGAGAAGGCGGTCTCCCGCTTCATCAGGTAGTTCTCGTGCGTGCCGTAGGAGGCGCCCTTGTTGTCGGTGTTGTTCTTGTAGAGGTGGATCGGCTGCGCGCCGGGAAGCTGGGCGGCCCGCTCGGCGGCCTCGGCCATGATCCGCTCACCGGCCTTGTCCCACAGCACGGCGTCGCGCGGGTTGGTGACCTCGGGAGCGCTGTACTCGGGGTGGGCGTGGTCGACGTAGAGCCGTGCCCCGTTGGTGAGGATCACGTTGGCCAGGCCGATGTCCTCGTCGGTGAGCTGGCTGGAGTCGGCGGACTCGCGGGCGAGGTCGAAGCCTCGCGCGTCGCGCAGCGGGTTCTCCTCCTCGAAGTCCCATCGGGCCCGGCGGGCCCGGTGCATCGCCGCCGCGTAGGCGTTGACGATCTGGGACGAGGTGAGCATGGCATTGGCGTTCGGGTGGCCGGGGACGGAGATTCCGTACTCCGTCTCGATGCCCATTACTCGCCGTACGGTCATGCGGCCCTCCTTGCCCGGCGGCGCCCGTCCTGGGTGCCGCTCAAGTACCGCTGGCGCTCCGATGCGTGTGCGGTGCCCGTCCCCGCACTGCGCGACTCGGCGGTACGGAAGAGCCTAGAACGCCTCTGCGCCGGTGGGGAGATCATTTGCGGCATTGCCTTGCTCCAGTCGGGGCTCCGGAAAACAGTCGGCTGCGGGTACCCGCCGAGGGCACCCGCAGCCGCCCCGCCTTTTACAGGTACTGACCGGTGTTCGCCACCGTGTCGATGGAGCGTCCGGTGTCCGCGCCCTGCTTTCCGGTGACGAGCGTACGGATGTACACGATCCGCTCGCCCTTCTTTCCGGAGATGCGGGCCCAGTCGTCCGGGTTGGTGGTGTTCGGCAGGTCCTCGTTCTCCTTGAACTCGTCCACGCAGGCCTGGAGGAGGTGGGAGACGCGAAGGCCCTTCTGGTTCTTCTCGAGGAAGTCCTTGATCGCCATCTTCTTGGCGCGGCCCACGATGTTCTCGATCATGGCGCCGGAATTGAAGTCCTTGAAATACAGGACTTCCTTGTCACCATTGGCGTAGGTGACCTCAAGGAAACGGTTTTCCTCGGATTCGGCGTACATCTGTTCCACTGCCGTCTGGATCATGCTCTGGACGGTGGCCGACCTGTCCTTCTCGTGCTCCGTGAGGTCGTCCACGTGGAGCGGGAGGCGCTCGGTGAGGTACTTGCCGAAGATGTCCTTGGCCGCCTCGGCGTCCGGACGCTCGATCTTGATCTTCACGTCCAGCCGGCCGGGCCGCAGGATGGCGGGGTCGATCATGTCCTCGCGGTTGGAGGCACCGATCACGACCACGTTCTGCAGGCCCTCCACGCCGTCGATCTCGGCCAGCAGCTGCGGGACGATGGTGTTCTCCACGTCCGAGCTGACACCGGAGCCGCGGGTGCGGAAGAGGGACTCCATCTCGTCGAAGAAGACGATGACGGGGGTGCCCTCACTGGCCTTCTCACGAGCCCGCTGGAAGACCAGGCGGATCTGCCGCTCGGTCTCACCGACGTACTTGTTGAGCAGCTCGGGACCCTTGATGTTGAGGAAGAAGCTCTTGCCGGCGGCCTGGCCGGTCACCTCGGCGACCTTCTTGGCCAGCGAGTTGGCGACCGCCTTGGCGATGAGCGTCTTGCCGCATCCGGGAGGCCCGTAGAGCAGGACGCCCTTGGGCGGACGCAGCTCGTGCTCCTTGAACAGGTCGGGATAGAGATAGGGGAGCTCGACGGCGTCGCGGATCATCTCGATCTGTCCGCCGAGGCCGCCGATCTGCTCGTAGCCGATGTCGGGGACCTCTTCGAGGACCAGTTCCTCGACCTCGCTCTTGGGAACGACCTCATAGACGTAACCCGAGCGGGATTCGAGCAGGAGGGCGTCGCCGGGGCGGATGGTGATGCCCCGCAGGGGCTCGGCGAGCCGCACCACCCTCTCCTCGTCGGTGTGACCGAGCACCAGGGCCCGCTCGCCGTCCTCGAGGATCTCCTTGAGGGTGACGATGTCACCGACGCTCTCGTACTCCATGGCCTCGACCACGTTGAGAGCTTCGTTGAGCATCACTTCCTGGCCGCGCCTGAGCTCGTCGAGCTCGACGCTCGGGCTGACGTTCACCCGGAGCTTGCGGCCGCCGGTGAAGATGTCGGCGGTGCCGTCCTCGTTCGCCTGCAGGAAGACACCGAAGCCCGCCGGTGGCTGGGCCAGCCGGTCGACCTCTTCCTTGAGGGCCACGATCTGGTCGCGGGCCTCGCGGAGTGTTCCGGCGAGTCGCTCGTTCTGGGCGGACACGCCGGCCAGATTGGTCTGCAGCTCGACAATCCGCTCTTCGAGAATCCTCGTGTGCCGCGGAGATTCGGCGAGCTTGCGTCGCAGGACGGCGATCTCCTGCTCAAGGTAGGCCACCTGCCCGGCCGGGTCGTCGGACCCGCGTCCCGGGCGGATGCCGCGGTTCATGTCGTCGTCGTGGGCTGCCACGGTCCTCACCTCCTCCAAGGGGAGCTGGACGCTTCCAGACCCTACCTGGGTGGGTGTCGATTGAAACCCCTAGATCACAAAGACTGTCGGGGTGTGTCCGATCTTCACCCTTGCGCTCTCCCTCACGCCAGGGGAATACCCACCGGACGTGAATGGAACCCAGCCGGAGGTAGGGTCGAAGCGTTCAACACCCGTCAGAGCTGGCCGGATTCCCGAAGGGCTCGACAGCAGGAAACGGCAGGAGAGATGAGCGTGCAGCAGGAGGCCGGAGTCGACGGCGAGGCACTGGAGGTGTGGATCGACCAGGACCTGTGTACCGGCGACGGCATCTGTGCGCAGTACGCGCCCGAGGTGTTCGAGCTGGACATCGACGGTCTGGCCTACGTCAAGGGCGCGGACGACGAGCTGCTGCAGAGCCAGGGGGCGACAACGCCCGTGCCGTTGCCCCTCCTCGCGGACGTGGTCGACTCCGCGAAGGAGTGTCCGGGCGAGTGCATCCACGTGCGTCGCGTTTCGGACAGGGCCGAGATCTACGGCCCGGACGCAGAGTGACCGAACCGTTACCTATTTTGCACGCTGCGTGACCGATATCCGAGGGGTCGCACCGTCCGCCGCGGGGCGGCCGGTCATATGGTGCGTGCCTGGGACGGCGTGTCGCGGACGAACGCGCCGTTCTCCCACTGCCACTTCACCTCGTCCGTGACGTCGGGGCAGCAACTGGGCACGTCGGCCGACGAGTAGCCGAGGAGCGTGGCCCGGACGGCGCCGCCGCGCACCGCGAAGTCGGTGACCGTCCTGCGCTCCCCCGGCTTCACGAGAGTGGCCACGACGCGGGGCTTGCCGTCGTCGGCGCCCCGCGTGACGACGTACACCCCGTCGGGCGGGGTGCCCATGGGCGCGTCGCAGTGCACGACGGCCACCGTCTCGGGCCGGCCGTCGCCGTCGAGGTCGCCGGAGGCCTTCTTCTGCACCACCGCCTTGACCGGGCCGCACTCCAGCGGGAAGGCGACGGCCGCCGGATCGGGTGGTGCGGTGAGCGCCGGGGCGTTCTTCCTCTCGGACCCGGCGGCCTGGGCCGCCGTCGCGGCGTCGGGCTGCAGGACCGAGGAGAGGGCGACCACTCCGGCGAGGGCCGTGGCGGTGGCGACCCAGTGGATCGGGCGGGCGTGCGTGTGCGACAGATCCGGAACGGCGGGGTGCTGCACGAGGAGTGTCTCCTGTGAGGGCTGTGCCGGCGGGAGGGGGTGGCCAGCATCGTGCCACACGTCACAGTGCAGGGGAACGGCGGGGTGGGTACTGGAGCGGGCTGCGCGCCTTTCCGCGCCATCTCGCGTCCCGCCGCCCGCCGCCCGCCGCCCGCCGCCCGCCGCCCGCCGCGCAACAGGACGGCGCCTGCGTCGGCGTTGGGGCCGGCGTAGTCCTCGCCGTAGGCGCCCTTGGCGGGGCGGCGACGGCGCATGGGCGGCTCGACGCCGTCGGCGAGGCGCCGGGCGGTGAGCAGGAAGCCGGTGTGGCCGATCATCCGGTGGTCCGGGCGGACGGCGAGGCCCTCGATGTGCCAGTTGCGGATCATCGTCTCCCAGGAGGTCGGCTCGTTGAAGCAGCCGATCTCGCGGATGGACTCGACGGTCCGGGCGAGCTGGGTGGTGGTCGCCACGTAGCAGCACAGGATGCCGCCGGGCACGAGCGCCTTCTTGACGACGTCCAGGCACTCCCAGGGGGCGAGCATGTCGAGGATGACGCGGTCGACGTCGGTGTCGGACAGGTTGTCCTGGAGGTCGCCGACGGTGAGCTGCCAGGCGGGGTGCGGGCCGCCGAAGTAGCGCTCCACGTTCTGCCGGGCGATATCGGCGAAGTCCTCGCGGCGCTCGTAGGAGTGCAGCATGCCCTGGTCGCCGATGGCGCGCAGCAGGAAGCTGCTGAGGGAGCCGGAACCCACCCCTGCCTCCACGACGCGCGCGCCGGGGAAGATGTCGGCGAAGGCGAGGATCTGCCCCGCGTCCTTCGGGTAGACGACGGCTGCCCCGCGGGGCATGGACAGGACGTAGTCGGGGAGCAGGGGGCGCAGCGCGAGGTAGGCGACGTTCCCGGTGGTGCGGACAACGCTGCCCTCGGGAGCGCCGATCAGTTCGTCGTGGGGGAAGGAACCCTTGTGGGTGTGGAAGTTCTTCCCGGCCTCGAGCGTGAACGTGTAGTGGCGGCCCTTGGGGTCGGTCAGCTGAACCTGGTCCCCGACCTTGAAGGGCCCGCGCCTGCGGGCGGCACCGGTCGGTTCGGACATGTGACCAGCCTACCGGTCCCCGACGGGGCCGCCGACCACGCGGGAGGTCAGGAGGGACGGGCCATGGCCTTGACGAAGGCACGCTCCACGTCGGCCGCGGACAGGACGCCGTAGATCTCACCGGTCTCCTCGACCACCAGGTACTCGGTGGCCGGATTGGCGCGCAGCGCGTCCAGGAGTTCCTCGCCCGACAGCTCGGCCGAGACGCGCATGCCCTCGGTGAGGTCCTGGGCGAGGCCGCCGACCGGCACCCAGGGGCGGCGGTGCTCGGGTACGCCGACGATGGCGGCCTCGCGGACCAGTGAGACGGGGATGCCGTCGGCGTCGACGACGACCAGGGCACGGGCCCCCGAGGCGTTGGCGCGGCGCAGGGCTTCGGAGAGCGGCGTGTCGGCGGGGACGGGGACGGCACGCCGGGTCAGGACACGGGCGCGCAGCTCCGGGAGGTGCTCGCGCAGGCGGGCCATGCGGAGGCTGTTCCCGGCGCCGGTCCAGATGATCGCGGCGAGGATCGCGGCGAGCAGGGCGTCCATCACCGTGTCCATGCCGACGTCGTCCACGGCGCCGGAGCCGAGGGCGCTGGTGACCAGCGGCAGTCCGATCAGCACGGAGACGGCGAGGGCCCGGCCGACCCAGGCCGCGGCGACCGTGCCGGTCATCGGTTTGCCGGTGATCTTCCAGACGACGGCGCGGAGCATCCGGCCGCCGTCCAGCGGGAGGCCGGGCAGCAGGTTGAACGCGGCCACGAGGAGGTTGGAGATCATCAGGCCGGCCAGCAGCACGCCGGGGACCGTGCCGGGCTCGACGGGGAGCATGGCGACGTAGAAGACGCCGGCGAGGACGAGGGAGAGCAGCGGGCCGACGAAGGCCAGGACGAACTCGCGGCCGGGGGTCTCGGCCTCCTTCTCGATCTCGGAGACCCCGCCGAAGAACTGGAGCTGGATGCGGCGGACCGGGAGCTTGAAGCGGAGGGCGGCGATGGTGTGGGCCAGCTCGTGGACGAGGACCGAGGCGTAGAAGGCGACCGCGAAGAAGAGGGAGACCAGATAGCGGGCGGCTCCCAGCTCGGGCAGCACGCGGTCGAGCTGGCCGCCGAACACCCAGGTGATCAGGGCGGCGACCAGGAACCAGCTGGGCGCGACGTACACGGGCACGCCGAAGGGCCGGCCCATCAGCAGCCCTCCGCCGGGCTCCGGGCGCCGCTGCGGCGGCCGTCCGGGCCCTGTGCCCCGCGCGGAGGCCCGGACGTCGGCACGGGGCCGGTCGGGGCGGGGGTCGTGCGGGCCGTGACCGGACGTCGCGGGCACGTGCGCGGGGTGGTCGCCGGCGGGGGGCGGGAACGGCGGCGGGCCCGCGGGGCGGTCACCACCAGGCGTCCCCTCCCCCGGCGTCCCGGTGCCGGACGTGCCGGGTCCCGGCGATGCCGCACGGCGGGGCGTCTCGGGACGCGGTGCCGGCGGGCGTGCCTCGGACGTCTCTTCGGGATGCTCACCGGGGCTGTCGTCCGTGGGCCGGGGCGACCGGACCGCGGGACGTTCCCCGGACGGGCCGGAATCCGCGGCTTCCGGATGTCCGGGGCCGGTGGCCGGGGCCGTGGGGCTCGCCTCGGACTCGGCCGACTCGTCGCTGCCGGACCGCGGCTGCCCGTTCCCGCCGCTCACGTCCACGGTGTCCCCTCGTTCGAAGCGTCTCCCGCGCCTGCCGGGCGGGAGGGTCTCGTCCCGATGGTATGCGTCCGTCGCGGCCCGTTCCGCTCCGGCACCCCTGTGCTTCCCTTCCGTCACTTGGGTCACGGCCGCGGGACGGGGCTGTCAGTCGCGGGCCGTAAGGTCTGTGGGCATGGAGACGAGCATCGAGGATGTCGCGGAGGACGCCGGCGGCCCCGCCCGACCGGCGGCGACGGTGGCGGACCCCGCGGACGCGACGGCGGACGCGGTGGGGGACGCGGTGGGGGACGCGGCGGCCGACGTCCCCGCACCCGTGCGCGTCGCCGTGGCGCCCGCATCGCTCTCGCCCTCCCGGGCCGGCGACTTCATGCAGTGCCCGCTGCTGTACCGGTTCCGGGTCATCGACCGCCTCCCGGAGAAGCCGAGCGAGGCCGCGACCAGGGGCACCCTGGTGCACGCGGTGCTCGAGCGGCTCTTCGACGCCCCGGCGGCCGAGCGCACCGCACCACGGGCGAAGGCGCTGGTCCCCGGCCAGTGGGACCGCCTGCGGGAGAGCAGGCCGGAGGTCGGGGAGCTGTTCGCCGACGACCCGGAGGGCGAGCGGCTGGCGCAGTGGCTCAGCGAGGCGGAGGGGCTCGTCGAGCGGTGGTTCACCCTGGAGGACCCGAGCCGGCTGGAGCCGGCCGAGCGGGAACTGTTCGTCGAGGCCGAGCTCGACTCGGGCCTGCGGCTGCGCGGCATCATCGACCGGGTCGACGTGGCCCCCACCGGCGAGGTGCGGATCGTCGACTACAAGACGGGGAAGGCGCCCCGGCCGCAGTACGCCGAGGGCGCGCTGTTCCAGATGAAGTTCTACGCGCTGGTGGTGTGGCGGCTGAAGAAGGTCGTCCCACGGCGCCTGCAGCTCGTCTATCTCGGCAGCGGTGACGTGCTCACCTACGACCCGGTCCTCGCCGACCTGGAGCGGGTCGAGCGCAAGCTGCTGGCGTTGTGGGAGGCCATCCGGCTGGCGACGGAGACGGGCGACTGGCGGCCGCGTCCCACCAAGCTGTGCGGCTGGTGCGACCACCAGGCGCACTGCCCGGAGTTCGGCGGCACTCCCCCGCCGTATCCCCTGCCGGTGAGGGCGGCCGGCTCCGGCGCCACCGAGCAGGGCAGAATGGGACCGGACTAGCGAAGGAGACTTACGTGGCCATCCGCGTCCTACTGGTCGACGACCAGCCGCTGCTGCGCACGGGCTTCCGGATGATTCTGGAGGCGGAGCAGGACCTCGCGGTCGTCGGCGAGGCCGGAGACGGCCTCCAGGCGCTCGACCAGGTGCGGGCGCTGCAGCCCGACGTGGTGCTGATGGACATCCGCATGCCGCGGATGGACGGCGTGGAGGCGACCCGGCAGATCACCGGGCCCGAGCGGGACGGCCCGGCCAAGGTGCTGGTGCTGACCACCTTCGACCTCGACGAGTACGTGGTGGAGGCGCTGAAGGCGGGGGCCAGCGGCTTCCTGCTGAAGGACGCCCCGGCCAACGAACTGGTGCAGGCCATCCGCGTGGTGGCGAACGGCGAGGCGATGCTCGCGCCGAGCATCACCCGCCGGCTGCTCGACAAGTACGCGACGCATCTGCCCTCCGGCGACGAGCCGGTCCCGGACGCCCTGCACACGCTGACCGAGCGTGAGGTGGAGGTGCTGAAGCTGGTGGCCCGCGGTCTGTCCAACGCGGAGATCGCCGCCGACCTCTTCGTCAGCGAGACCACCGTCAAGACGCACGTGGGCCATGTGCTGACCAAGCTGGGCCTGCGCGACCGGGTGCAGGCCGCGGTGTACGCGTACGAGAGCGGTCTGGTCCGCCCCGGCGCACAGTAGGCCGCCCGGCGCGCCGCGCTACGGCGCGTACGGAGCACGGCCGTGGCACTCACCCGCGCGACGCGCACCCGGCACGAAGGGCGCCCTCCTCCGATCGGAGGAGGGCGCCCTTCGTGCCGGGTCCGGCGGGGCGTCAGCCGCTCACACCCCGGCCCAGCTCCCACACCTGGAGCGAGGAGGCGGAGTTGAGTACGTAGGCCGTGCCCGTGATGTCGTCCCGGGCGGCGACGTACTGCTTGCCCTGCCACAGCGGGATCACGGGGACGTCGTTCGCGGTGATGTCCTGGATCTCGTTGAGGCTGTCCACCGCGGAGAGCCGGTCGGCCTCACGACGGGACTCGGGGATCAGCTTGTTCCTGATCTGGGTGTTCACGTACGGCGAGTTGAGGGTGTTGTCCTTGTCGAGGAACGGCGCGATGAAGCTGTCCGCGTCCGGGAAGTCGGGGAACCAGCCCATGCCGAAGACGTCGAACTCGCCCTTCATCTGCGCCGGGCGGAACTTGTCCCAGGGCATGCCCTTGATGTCGACGTCGAAGAGCCCGCTGCCGTTCAGCTGCTTCTGCAGCTGCTCGAACTCCAGCTTCGTCGCGGCGCCGTAGTGGTCCGTCGTGTAGTGCAGCGTGAGTTTCACGGGGGTGCTGACGCCCGCGTCCTCCAGCATCTCCTTGGCCTTTTCCGCGCTCGGGTCGCCGTACTTGTTGAAGAACGAGTTCGAGTGACCGGTGATGCTGGCCGGCACCATCGAGTACAGCGGTTCGGCCTGGGAGCCGTAGACCTCGGAGACGAGTTGGCTGCGGTTGACGAGCTGGGCCATCGCCTGCCGGACGGCCTTGTCCTTCACCGTCTCCGCGTCCGTGGTGAAGCCCAGGTAGCGGATCTCGAGACCGGCCACCTCGACCAGGTCGACGGCGGAGTTCGTGGAGGTGGAGAGCTCGCGGATCTGGTCCGGCGTCATCGCGCGGGTCATCACGTCGATGTCGCCCTTGTCGAGCGCGGCCCCCATGGCTTCGGCGTTGTCGAACGAGACGATCTCGACCTTGTCGTTGTTCACCTGGACACTCCCCTTGTACTCGGGGTTCTTGGTGAGCACGGCCTTGGTCATCTCGTCGCCGTCGACCTCGGCCTTCATCGTGTACGGGCCGGAGCCGTCCAGCTCGAAGCCCTCGCGCAGCTTGTCCTTCGCGTAGTCCGCCTTGTTGACGATGCCGGCGACCGGGGTGGACAGCTTGTACGGGAAAGTGGCGTCGGCGGTGTTGAGGTGGAAGACGACCTCGCGGTCGCCCTGCGTCTCGATGGTGTCGACGGTCGACAACAGGCCGTACACCTGGCTGTCCGCCTGGATGGTCAGCGCGCGTTCGAAGGAGTACTTGACGTCCTCCGCGGTGATGGCGTCGCCGTTGGCGAACTTCAGTCCGTCGCGCAGGGTGCACGCGTAGCGCTCGTTGCCGGTGTCGGTGAATCCGCACTTCTCGGCGGCCTCCGGCACGGGTTCACCGTCGCCGCGGGGCTGGATCATCAGGGTCTGCGTGGTCTGCCGCAGGATGTTCCAGAGGCCGACATCGTAGGCGAACGCCGGGTCGAGGGGCGCGGGTGCGTCCTTCGAAGCGGTGAACCGGTCCGTGGTGCCGACGACGATCGCGTCCCCGCCGCCGCTGCCGCTGCCGGACCCGCCGCAGGCGGCGAGTGCCGGCGCGAGCAGGCCGACGACGGCCGGCAGCACCAAAGTCTTGCGGTTCATGCTCGAGTTTCTCCAGAGCTGTCGGTCCGTGTATCCGGCATGCAGGGGTGTCGCGGCGGATCACGGGGGTAGTGGCCGATGTTCTCGCGACGAGATTAGTCCGCGCCCGCACGGGGGCTCGCAGCCAGTGGAGTTGAAAGCTCATCACGGAGCGAAACCGGGTGCGGACACACCGAAAACCCGACAGTGGAAGGATTAGTGCAGGCTTTCACCAATCAGGACACAAGGGCACCTCGACAACGTTCGCCAGGCGCGGAACAGCACACATACTCCCCTCTGTCGACACCCAGCAAGGTGGCGAACCTCACACCGAACCCTGTACAGGCAGGTGCCTGGATTGAGCCATCCGCAGTGCCTCAATTACCCGCGCACCGCCTCGCGTCGGCGTCGGCGCGCCGTTTTCGGGAATTGCCGCGTCATTACCGCTGCACGCTGGGTGAGCGCCTAGAGCGCAGGGGTCATCAGGCCGCGCAGAAATGTCAGGTCGACCTCTTCCAGCGAGCCGACCACCGTGCGCCGGGCGGCGGGGGTGAGAGGAGCGACCGAGGGCACGGCCACCACGTGGCAGCCCGCGGCCTCCGCGGCGGCGACTCCGGTCGCGGTGTCCTCGACGACGGCGCACCGGGTCGGATCCACGCCGAGCCCGGCCGCGGCGGCCAGGTACGGGTCCGGGTGGGGCTTGGTGCGGGGCACCTCGTCCCCGGCGATGGTGAGGCCGAAGTACTGAGGGCCCAGCGAGGTCAGCACCCGGTCGATGATGCGCCGGTGCGAGGCGGAGACCAGGGCCGTGGGGATCTCGTGCGCGCGGAGTTCGGCGAGCAGCCGGGCGGCTCCCGGCATGAGCGGCAGGCTGCGGCCGATGCGCTCCTCGAAGCCGTCGTTGAGCAGCACGCTCAGCTCGGCGAGCGTGATGTCCGCCCCGGTCGCCTCGATCAGGAATCCGGCGCTGCGGCTCATGGGACCGCCGACGACCACGTGGCGCCACGAGTCGTCGAGGGTGTGGCCGAGGGAGGCGAAGACCGCCACCTCGACCTCCCACCAGAAGCCCTCGGTGTCCACCAGGGTGCCGTCCATGTCGAGGAGCACCGCCTGCAGGGCGGAGCCTTCGGCCGAACGGGTTCCGAGCGCGGGGACCGTACTGGTCATCCACGTACCTCCTTGAGGGACGATCAGGCCGGTTCCCGTGACGGGAACCGGCCTGCGGTGGACCGACCAGTGTACGTCGTGCAGGACGAGAATGCCTGGTGTGGCCCGTGGCGCGGGTACGGGAGGCCTCAGCGCGCGTTGAAGTACTTCGCCTCCGGGTGGTGGATCACGATGGCGTCGGTGGACTGCTCGGGGTGGAGCTGGAACTCCTCCGACAGGTGGACGCCGATGCGTTCCGGCTGGAGCAGGTCGGCGATCTTGGCACGGTCCTCCAGGTCCGGGCAGGCGCCGTAGCCCAGGGAGAAGCGGGCGCCCCGGTACTTCAGGGCGAACATGTCCTCCATCGCGGCGGGGTCCTCACCCGCGATGCCCAGCTCGGAGCGCACACGCGCGTGCCAGTATTCGGCGAGGGCTTCGGCGAGTTGGACGGACAGGCCGTGGAGTTCGAGGTAGTCGCGGTAGGCGTTGGCTTCGAACATGCGGGCTGTTTCCTCGCCGATGCGGGAGCCGACGGTGACGATCTGGAAGCCGACGATGTCGGTTTCGCCGGATTCCTCGGGGCGGAAGAAGTCGGCGAGGCACAGGCGTCGGCCGCGGCGCTGGCGGGGGAAGGTGAAGCGGGTGCGTTCGTTGCCCGCTTCGTCGAGGACGATGAGGTCGTCGTCCTTGGAGACGCAGGGGAAGTAGCCGTAGACGACGGCCGCTTCCAGCAGGTTCTCCCTCTGGAGGCGGTCGAGGAGGCCGCGCAGCCGGGGGCGGCCCTCGGTTGCGACGAGTTCCTCGTAGGAGGGTCCTTCGCCGGTGCGGGCCTGTTTCAGGCCCCACTGGCCCTTGAACAGGGCGCCCTCGTCGAGCCAGGAGGCGTATTCCTTGAGCTGGATGCCCTTGATGACGCGGGTGCCGCGGAAGGGCGGGGCGGGGACGGGGTTGTCGGTGGCGACGTCGGAGCGGGCGTGGTCTTCCCCGGGTCGTTCCTCGACTGTCACCGTGGCCGCCCGCACCCGGCGCGGGCGCAGCTGGGGCAGTTGTGCGCCGGGTACGCCGCGTTTGACGCCGATGAGGGCGTCCATCAGGCGCAGGCCCTCGAAGGCGTCGCGGGCGTAGCGGACTTCGCCGTCGTAGATGTCGTGGAGGTCCTGTTCGACGTAGGCGCGGGTGAGGGCGGCGCCGCCGAGGATGACGGGGTAGTCGGCGGCCAGTTGGCGCTGGTTGAGTTCTTCCAGGTTCTCTTTCATGATCACGGTGGATTTGACGAGGAGGCCGGACATGCCGATCACGTCGGCCCGGTGCTCTGCGGCTGCTTCCAGGATCGCGGAGACGGGTTGCTTGATGCCGAGGTTGACGACGGTGTAGCCGTTGTTGGACAGGATGATGTCGACGAGGTTCTTGCCGATGTCGTGGACGTCGCCGCGGACGGTGGCCAGCACGATGGTGCCCTTGCCGTCGTCGTCGGTCTTGTCCATGTGCGGTTCCAGGTGGGCCACCGCGCTCTTCATGACTTCGGCGGACTGGAGGACGAAGGGCAGCTGCATCTGACCGGAGCCGAACAGTTCGCCGACGACTTTCATGCCGTCCAGCAGGGTTTCGTTGACGATGTCGAGGGCCGGGCGTTCCCGGAGGGCTTCGTCCAGGTCCCGTTCCAGGCCGTTCTTCTCGCCGTCGATGATGCGCCGCTTGAGCCGTTCCTCCAGCGGGAGCGCGGCCAGTTCCTGGGACTTGGAGGCCCGCAGTGATGTGGCGGTGGCGCCCTCGAAGAGCTGCATGAGCTTTTGCAGCGGGTCGTAGCCCTCGCGGCGGCGGTCGTGGATCAGGTCCAGGGCGGTGGTGACCTGTTCCTCGTCGAAGCGGGCGATGGGCAGGATCTTGGAGGCGTGCACGATCGCCGAGTCCAGGCCGGCCTTGACGCACTCGTCGAGGAAGACGGAGTTGAGCAGGATGCGGGCGGCCGGGTTGAGGCCGAAGGAGATGTTCGACAGGCCCAGGGTGGTCTGCACCTGCGGGTGGCGGCGTTTGAGTTCGCGGATGCCTTCGAGGGTGGCGATGCCGTCGCCGCGGGACTCCTCCTGGCCGGTGCAGATGGTGAAGGTCAGGCAGTCGACGAGGATGTCCGACTCGTGGATGCCCCAGTTGCCGGTCAGGTCCTCGATCAGCCGTTCGGCGATCTCCACCTTCTTCTCGGCGGTGCGGGCCTGGCCCTCCTCGTCGATGGTCAGCGCGATCAGCGCGGCGCCGTGTTCGCGCGCCAGCCGGGTGACCCTGGCGAAACGGGAGCCGGGGCCGGCCCCGTCCTCGTAGTTGACCGAGTTGATCACCGCGCGGCCGCCGAGCTTCTCCAGCCCGGCGCGGAGCACCTCGACCTCGGTGGAGTCCAGTACGACCGGCAGCGTCGAGGCGGTGGCGAACCGGCCGGCCAGCTCCGCCATGTCGGCCACGCCGTCACGGCCCACGTAGTCCACGCACAGGTCCAGCATGTGCGCACCCTCGCGGATCTGGTCGCGGGCCATCTCCACACAGTCGTCCCAGCGGCCCTCCAGCATCGCCTCGCGGAACTTCCTCGACCCGTTCGCGTTCGTCCGCTCACCGATCGCCAGGTACGACGTGTCCTGCCGGAACGGCACCGACTGGTACAACGAGGCCGCGCCCGGCTCCGGACGGGGGTCCCGTCCGGCCGGCACGGCACCGCGGACCCGCTCCACGACCTGCCGCAGGTGCTCGGGCGTGGTACCGCAGCAGCCGCCCACCAGCGACAGGCCGTACTCACGGACGAACATCTCCTGCGCATCCGCCAGCTCCGGCGCACTCAGCGGGTAGTGGGCCCCGTCCTTGCCCAGGACCGGCAGACCGGCGTTGGGCATGCAGGACAACGGGATACGCGAGTGACGGGCCAGGTAACGCAGATGCTCACTCATCTCCGCCGGACCGGTCGCGCAGTTCAGACCGATCATGTCGATACCCAGCGGCTCCAGCGCGGTCAGGGCGGCGCCGATCTCCGAGCCGAGCAGCATCGTCCCGGTCGTCTCGACCGTCACCGACACGATCACCGGCACCTCCAGACCCAGCGCGTCCAGGGCACGCCGCGCGCCCAGGACGCAGGCCTTGGTCTGGAGCAGGTCCTGCGTCGTCTCCACCAGCAGCGCGTCCGCACCACCCGCCACCAGCCCCTCGGCATTGCGCTGATACGCATCCCGCAGGACGGTGTAGGGGGCGTGGCCCAGCGTGGGGAGCTTGGTACCCGGACCCATCGAGCCCAGCACCCAGCGCTGCCGGCCGTCCCGCGCGGCGAACGCGTCGGCCACCTCACGCGCCACCCGCGCACCCGCCTCCGACAGCTCATGCACCCGCTCGGCAATGTCGTACTCACCCAGCGCCGAATGGTTCGCGCCGAACGTGTTCGTCTCCACACAGTCCACACCAGCCGCGAAATACTCCTCGTGCACCGAACGCACGATGTCGGGCCGGGTCAGATTCAAAACCTCGTTGCAGCCCTCCAACTGCTGGAAATCCTCCAACGAGGGATTCTGCGCCTGCAGCATGGTGCCCATCGCACCATCGGCGACCACCACACGGGTGGCCAGCGCCTCACGCAGGGCG